>JAJRSY010000034.1 GCA_024278565.1 Bacteroidota bacterium | reverse complement strand
TATATTGATCAGTGAAATCAAACAATGGACCAAAGAAAAAAACAAACAAAAGAAAAAGATCAAATGGGGGTTTACAAAACGAGATGCCTATAAAAAACTATCTCATCATTTTGTTCCATAATTAAATTGACGTGATACTAGAAGCCGCAAGGGTACTTTCAAAATACCAATTCGAGAACAGCATCATCTATGTTGGCCTGTCGGGCGAAGAGCAAGGTTTGTACGGTGGTAAAGGCCTTGCCCAACATGCAAAGGAAGAGGAATGGGAGATCATAGGAATAATGAACAACGACATGATCGGTAATATAACTGGTGTAGATGGAGTAATCAGCAATCGTGATTTTAGAATATTCTCTGAACCTGCACCCCCTACAGAAACTAAGAAAGAACGAAAAACAAGACGATTTTACGGGGGTGAGGTTGATGGTATATCTAGGCAATTGGCACGTTATGTACACAAAAACGTGAAAACCTATATGCCAGAAATGAACCCTATGATGATCTACCGTTTGGATCGTTTTGGCCGTGGCGGACATCATCGCCCTTTTAACGATGCTGGCTTTGCGGGCATTCGTATTATGGAAGCCCATGAGAACTATACCCAACAACATCAAGATATTCGTACCGAAAACGGCATTAACTATGGTGATGTGTTAGCCCATGTGAACTTTGATTATGCCAAAAAACTGACCGCTGTAAATGCAATTAATTTGGCATCTATCGCCTGGGCACCCCCAGCCCCTAAAGAAGTAAAGATTGGTGGAATCGTTGAGCCAGCCGCTAAACTAAAGTGGAGTAAGGTTGAAGGTGCTGTTGGCTACAAAATCTATTGGCGCAATACCACCTCCCCTACTTGGGACCATAGCAGATATGTAGGTGATATAACGGAGTATACTTTAGATGGCATCGTTATTGATAATTTCTTCTTCGGAATCGCTTCCGTAGGGGCAAACGGCCATGAAAGTTTAGTGGTTTTTCCGAACGGAATTTTTAGATGAAAAACACAAACTCCAAATACCGAGTAATAATTTATTATGACCATAAATTGAAATTTGGTTCTTGAAATTTTATAACTCTAAGTCATTATATGAAAAAAGCACTCTATCTTTTAGCTATTATCACTTTCACAAGCTCATGTAGCACGGGTAAATTTGTAAGTCTTCTAGCAAAAAAGCCTAGTGTCGAGCTCAAAAAACCTCTGAATTTCAGAAGCCTCACCAAGTATGAGAAGGATGCAATCTTCTTGGTTGAAGTAGTAAAACAAGCCTACCCTCGGTTATACGCCAAAATTCCGAAGGTTACTTATGAGAATGAAAGTGCGAAATTCATTGTAAATGCGACCAAAGTTAAAACCAATAACGACTTTGTAATTGAAGTGCAAAAGTTCATGGCTTTGCTAAAAGATGGCCATAGCGGTGTTGTGATTAATCCTTTTGAAAGTAAGAAACAATTTGGAGTTTCACTTTTTAAAGAAAAAAACAACTGGGTAATTAGGAATATAGACAAAGTAGTGGATTCTAGCGTTATCGGTTCAAAATTAATTTCTGTTAATGGCCTGTCTGTAGATAAACTCAATGCAAAAATTGAACTCCTTAACAGTGGAGAGAATTCTTATTCTCGATTATTTCCATTTTACTATCAATGTCGTTCTCCAAAATTTTGGAAGGCCATAGGAGCCTACAATAACAAAAACTTACAACTAGTCACTGAAAAAAAGGGGCAACAATATACATTCGAAATAGCTGCATCTAAAAAACCTGAAATGTATACTGTAAAGCCCATAGAAAATAAATACCCGATAACGGATAAAAAAAATGACGGTTTCTACTATCAAGTAGAACAGAAAAAAGATTTTGCTTACCTGCAAATGAACACTTGTCTAGATTTAGTGGCTTATAAAGATGGTATCGGTAATTATACAAATTTTATTACCTATCCCCTCGCAATGATATGGGTAAGGTCCCAAACCAAAAACGCTAAAAATTTTGGACTTACGCTACAATCATTATTCAAAGAAGTCAATGAAAAAAAAATAAACAACCTAATCATCGACCTTAGGTACAATAGCGGTGGCGACGAAATTTTAGGTAAGCAGTTATTATGGTATCTGACCGAACAAGACACTCTTTCTGGGTTTACTGAATTTTTTAATATCACAGATTACTCTAAGAAATTGCTTAAAAAAGATTACAAATGGTACAATTCATTATATCAAGAAAAGTACGGTACGTCGATACCAGATGGAGAGGTAAACCTATCGCAAACGATTTTCGATGGAAGCTATTTATCAAATTTAACAAAAGAAGATAGTCCCTATTTGTTGGATAAGTCAATTCCAAAATTCAAAGGAAACGTTTATGTTCTTATTGGCACCAATACTTTTAGTGCGGCGCAAGTACTGGCCACTACTTTTGCCGACAACAATATTGGCACCTTAGTCGGTAGACCAAGTGGAAACAAACCAACTACGCAAACAGGCGCTTCTATTTTTAAGTTACCCCGTACCAAAACCTTGGTCATGACCTCATATACTTATATGGAAAGACCAAATCGCATGAAAAATAAAGAAGATGCATTATATCCTGATGTAGAAACTTATTCCACATTTGAAACTTGGCTTGAAGGTAATGATGTATCCTTTGATTTTATAATGAATGAAATAGCAAAAAAAGAATGATACGAATTAAACTAGTAGTACTGGCTCTACTTTATTGTTTTGTTATAAACGCTCAAACCTTCACCGAACAAGACACCCTAAGGGGAAGCATTACCCCAGAACGTGCTTGGTGGGACCTCAATTATTACCATTTGAACATTGAGGTCGAACCTGATGAGAAATTCATTTCAGGAAGCAATATGATTCGGTATAAGGTTCTAGAGGAAAAACAAACCCTACAAATAGACCTGCAACCGCCCTTGAAAATTGATAAAATCACCCAAGATGGTGAACTCTTGAAATTCAACACCAACGGAAATGCACATTTCGTTTTACTGACCAAACCTCAAAAAAAGGGAGCTTTCAACGAATTGATAGTGTACTACTCTGGCAAGCCCAAAGAGGCAGTAAGAGCTCCTTGGGATGGTGGTTTCTCGTGGAAAAAAGACAGCAACGGCAAACATTTTGTGGCCACCTCATGTCAAGGTCTAGGGGCAAGCGTATGGTGGCCCAACAAAGATCATATGTACGATGAAGTCGATAGCATGGCCATCAGCGTAAAAGTGCCCAAAGGCTTAATGAACGTTTCAAACGGTCGTTTGAGAAAGGTGGATAAAGACACGAACACCTATCATTGGTTTGTCGCCAACCCCATCAACAACTACGGGGTAAACGTAAATATTGGTAATTACGTGCACTTCGGAGAAAAATACGAAGGTGAAAAAGGCACTTTGGACATGGATTATTACGTACTCAAAGATAATCTTGAAAAGGCCAAAGAACATT
>JAJRSY010000002.1 GCA_024278565.1 Bacteroidota bacterium | reverse complement strand
TGGTACCGAAGATGTGAACTACAGGGATCTTGATGATGACGGTGACGGCATCGATACCCCTGCTGAAGATGCTGATGGTGATGGCGACCCCACCAATGACGATACCGATGGCGATGGCACTCCTGATTACCTAGATGCTGTTGATGACAGGCTGATAGAGGTCAATCAAATGCTAACTCCCAACTCAGACGGAATGAACGACTTCTTGTTTATTCGTGGGGTTGAAAAAGCCAAAAACAATACATTGCGAATTTTCAATAGATGGGGTATTGCGGTTTATGAAGGGGAGAATTATAACAATCAGAACAATGTATTTGATGGCAGATCAAAAGGTAGGTCTACGGTAAGTGCGGAAGAATATCTTCCATCTGGGGTTTATTTTTATATCTTTGAATATCAATTGGATAATCTGGATAATATTACCGACAGCGGTTACATATATGTCAGCAAATAAAATAGCGTACTACCTATGATGATTTATAAGAAATTAATAGCTCCCCTAGTTGTATTGTTGGTTTCAATTGCCACGCTAAGTGCCCAACAAGACGCACAGTATACACAGTATATGTACAATACCATGAGTGTTAACCCAGCTTATGCGGGATCGAGGGGTCAATTTAGTGCAGCAGGATTATATCGTTCGCAATGGGTCGGTCTTGACGGGTCTCCCGAAACCTTTACGTTAAATCTTCATTCACCCATAAGAAATAGTAGATTGGGCTATGGGCTATCTATTGTGAAAGACAATATTGGCGAAGGGGTGGTTTCCGAAACTTACTTAGATGCGGTTATTTCCTATACCATTGATGTGTCTTTAGATGGTAAACTCTCCTTTGGATTAAAGGCCGGAGGAAACATTCTGAATCTTGATTTCAACGGACTGCGTAATTTTGATTTAGAACCTGTTAATACCGATAATATTGAAAATAGGTTTTCACCGAACGTTGGTATAGGTGTTTATTACCATACCAATAAATTCTATGCGGGCTTATCGGCTCCTAATTTATTGCAGACCGAATATTTTGATAATTCCCAAACAGATGCAAACTCAGTTCAATTTCTTTCTAAAGAAAGAATAAACTTCTACCTTATTACAGGTTACGTCTTTGACTTGAGCGGTAACCTTAAATTTAAACCGGCATTGTTGACAAAGGTAGTTGGCGGAGCCCCATTGCAAATTGATGCTTCTGCCAGTTTTCTTTTCAATGATAAGTTTTCTTTTGGTGCGGCCTACAGATGGGATGCCGCTGTAAGTGCCTTGGTTGGCTTTCAGATTACGGATCAATTGATGTTGGGTCTGGCCTATGACAGAGAAACTACAGCACTGGGTGGCACTCAGTTTAATGACGGATCTTTTGAAGTGTTCTTGAGATATGAACTGGTAAAATCATTCCGTAAGTTGGTATCACCTCGCTTCTTCTAAAACTGGTTATAAATGACAAAAAAACTACTATTACTGATACTATTCGTTTTTTCCTTGGGTACCAACAGTTATTCCCAAGAAATTAAAGAGGATAGACTGGTTACCTAAGCCAATGAAAAATATGAGAACTATTCATTTAGTCCAGCCATTGATATATACAAAAGAGTTTTGGACAAGGGCTATGTATCTGCCGATCTCTTGAAGAAGTTGGGCAATTCCTATTATTTCAATGCAGATTACGTTGAAGCTGCTGAGGTCTATAAGAGATTGGTTGAGAATTATCCCTCAGATGTAGATCCCAAATACTATTTTAGATATGCACAAACACTAAAAACGTTAGGGGAGTATAAGAATTCAAAAGCCGCTATGGGTAAGTTTATTGAAGCTACTTCCAATGATGTTAGGGCGACGACATTTAGTGGTGAAAAAGACTATTTAGAGGAAATCAAAAAAAACTCGGGTAGGTACGATATTGGTGCTTTTGAATACAATTCGCCCTATTCAGAATTTGCCCCATCATTTTATAAAGAGGGCATTATCTTCTCTTCGGATAGGGATACTGGTAATTTTGCCCGTTATCGCCATACATGGAACTCTAAAGATTTTTTGGATTTATATAAAGTAAATGTCGATAGTTCTTCACTAAATAGTGTCACTAAACTTGGTGATAAATTGAACACTAGACTTCATGAGTCCACATCGATAAGCACAAAAGATGGAAACACTATTTACTTTACAAGAAATAATTACAAAGAGGGTAATTATGTGAAAGATGAAAATGGTGTGATACGTTTAAAAATATTTAAGGCCACCCTTTTTGACGGGGTTTGGACAAATACAGTTGAACTGCCTTTTAATAGTGATTCGTATTCTGTGGCCCATCCGGCACTTAGCCCTGATGAAAAGATATTGTATTTTGCTTCTGATATGCCAGGTACTTTGGGTGAATCAGACATATTTAAGGTTTCGATAGACGGTGATGGTGGTTTTGGTACACCGGTAAGTTTAGGAAAAACAATCAACACCGAGGCCAGAGAGACTTTTCCATTTGTTACGTCTGAAGATGTTCTCTATTTTGCCTCAGACGGTCACCCAGGCTTAGGGGGATTGGATATTTTCGCAACGAAAATAGCAGATGCTAAATTGGATGGTGCGATAGTGAACGTTGGAGAATCGGTAAATAGTAATATGGATGACTTCACCTTCATCTTTGATGAAGAGTCAAGAAAGGGTTATTTCGCATCAAATAGATCTGGTGGTCAAGGTGCTGATGATATTTATACTTTTATAGAGAACACCCCTCTAGTACTTGAATGTGTTCAAGAAATTTCAGGTACGGTGCGCGATAAGGTGACTAATGATATTTTAGTGGGTGCAACCATCAAAGTAATTGATGAGAATAATGTGGATATATTGTCTACAATAACTGATTCAGAAGGCAACTATTCCTTATCATTGGACTGTTTTCAGGGCAATTTCGTAAGGGCTTTGACACAAGGTTATGTACCCTCAGAAGAATATTTAGAAAAATCCGATTCAAAGCCTAAGATTATTGACTTCTATTTAGAAAGAGATACAGTTACCGCTGGTTTTGGTGATGATTTGGCTAAGCTATTACAGTTAAGTACCATCTATTTTGATTTTGATAAATATAACATTCGTAAAGACTCTGAGGTGGAAGTTGAAAAGGTGATTGCTGCAATGGAGAAATACCCCAGTCTTAAGATCAAGGTCAATTCACATACTGACAGCAAGGGCAAAGATTCTTATAACCTTATGTTATCGCAAAAAAGAGCGGAGGCCACGATAAACTATATGATTGCTAATGGTATTACTGCTGATAGACTTGAAAAAGAAGGTTTTGGTGAGACCAAGCTGATCAACCAATGCTCGAATGGATCAAACTGTACAGCAGCAGAACACGAATTGAACCGTAGGTCCGAGTTTATTATACTTGAATAATACTTTTTGAAAAGTATTTTGAAGATGCGATCATTAATTTGGTCGCATTTTTGTTTTCAGGCACACGTTTGTATTCTGTTTTTTCTTTTTTAGATTTGGTATATACCAGGGCAAAAGCATTTAAAAGTGCAACAATTTTCCTCTGTACTCCCTGTCCATCAGTGCCCTTAGGCGTTTGTTGTTCTTGCTTTTTTTATGGCTTTTTTCGCTGTTGACCAACAGTAGTGCCATTTTGAGCACCAGGTTGAAGTTCTCGGCCGAGGGCCCCGTCCTCTTTCTGGCGTAGTCCTCCCCGAAGACAACGTCGAGCACCCAGTGCAGTTGGTTCTCCACGGACCAATGTGGCCTGACCATCTTGTTCAGCCCAGCGGCATCCTTGGTGATGTTCGAAATATAATAACGTGTCTCTTGGTCGGTCTTTCCCGTGGCCTTGTGATAGGCCCGCTTTTCTATCTTGATGAAACTTCCCAGGTCCTTCCATGAACCGCTGTCCTTGAAATGGCTTAGATCGGTATACAGATGGCATGTCCGTTTCTCCACACGGCCATGCCCGCAATCGTCCTCTATGGCGGTTTCCACGGGCCTTTCCAATAACACCGTGTCTTCGATGGCCTCTAGCAGACTGCCCTGGTTGCCCTTTGCGGCAATGATATAATCCGCATTTTTGTCGCGTATGGCCCTTACGATTTCCTTTTGGCGGCCCATGGCATCGATGGTCACCGTACAGCCCCCTATCGATATCGCCTCGAGCAGTTCGGGGATCGCCGTGATCTCGTTCGATTTCGCATCCGTTTTCACTTGCCCCAAGCACAGTCCCTGTTCGCTCGCCAATGCGGTCAGGATATGGGGGGCAACGGATTTCGGGTCGCTTTTGGTCGAGGTCCCCCTAATTGTTTTTCCGTCTATGGCGATCACCTCGTTGAGCTTGCTATTTCTTAGTGGGGCTATCCATTGGGCGAAACATTCCCTGAAACGTTCGGGATCCAAGCTCGCAAAGAAACGGCGAAGCGTATCCTTGGAAGGTATACCGTTGTCGAACGCCCCGTGTTTTCTGAGCCACTCGAGTTCCTGCTCGCCGAAAAGGACGATCCCGTCCCATTCCTGGCATCTGCACAGAACGGCGGAAAGCACCAATAGCAGTATGTCGGTCGGATAACCTGTGCTTCAAATTGCCCCTATACGTACATCGGGGATCTTGGAGTTCGGAAAAATAATCGGTGAGAAAAGTACTGTTGAATCCTGATCTGGAAGAGCCCGTCATTTTTTTTATACCCCGATACGGCATATGGTAACAGGGCTTCCATATACCTTAAAGATACGAAGAAACAAGAAATATGGCAAGTTTTTAAATGCTTTTGCCCTGGGCAACTGTTGGTCAAGTAGATAAACTACCCGTTGGCACTTACCTTCTATACTCCTGCCAAATAGAAATTCGGGAGAATCAAGGCGGGGGTTTTTTTCCGTACCAAGGCAAAATTTTTCGGCATAGCCGTAGCTACGGCGATAAATTTTAACGTAGGTATGGGGAAAAAGACCAAGCCTGCCTGCAGGCAGGTTGAAATTTATTTGGCAGGAGTATATATATATATATAGTATTGTCCGATAAAAGATAAAAGACCGCTTCGCTGTTAGAATAAAGAACAAAGACTTGACCTGCCTGCCGGACAGGCAGGTTGTAACTGACTGATAATCTGCAT
>JAJRSY010000033.1 GCA_024278565.1 Bacteroidota bacterium | reverse complement strand
TCGTGCCCTATTGAGGTATAGCCAATGTCTCGGGCCCAATCGGTCACATTCTTTACATTTTCAAAAGGTTGTGTTCTATGGATGGCTTTCTGAACGGTTTCGTTATAATCTTGCACACCGTAGCTTACCCTTCTAAAACCAAGTTCATACAATGTTTCAAGGTGTTCTGGTGTCGTATTATTCGGATGCCCTTCAAAACTGAACTCACAATCAACAGACCGATTAGCATGTCGAAAAATACCATCAATCAGCATTTTGAGGTTTTCGGGTGTAAAGAAAGTTGGCGTACCACCGCCCAAATGCAATTCTTTGATTATGGGTTTTTGCGAAAACAACGCTAAATAGAGTGCCCATTCTTTCAATAGCGAACCAATATAAGGTTCCTCGACCTGATGACGTTTTGTTATGCGCTTATGGCACCCGCAGAAAGTGCACAAACTTTCACAAAAAGGTAAATGAATGTACAGGCTTATACCCTCACTTGTATTACTTTCATCAAAACTTTGTTTCAAAGTTGATTTCCACTGCTTGCCTGAAAAAGCATCCACATTCCAATAAGGAACGGTTGGGTAGCTAGTATACCGAGGACCGGGAATATTATATTTCTGAACTAGGTTGCACATAACATGTATATACTATTATACAAACATAGCAGCAACGGAAGCATTAAAATATGACAATTATCAGGTTTGGGGTTTAATCATTTAAGTACAAGCTATTTACTCTTTTTTTACCTCCGTAAAAGACTGATTTCAAAATTTAAATAGGTGCTATTAAAAAGGGGGAATCCTTCCTCAAATATCGATTCTCAATAAGTTTCCTTCATCCAATTGTACGGTTTTCTATTGATCCAAAGCCCTCTGGTAAAGTCAGGAAAATCTTGTGGTTCACCATTGTTGGCTATTGAAGCTTCTGACCAAGGGGTTACCGAACTCCAAGCAGCTGCATCATAGGCATCCATTGGTGGGGCGATGTTGGCTTTCGCTGATTCAACAAATGAATTAAGCACAAAGAAATCCATTCCCCCATGTCCGGCATCCATCGCATATTCCCCATATTTTTTCCACAAGGGGTGATCGTATTTTTTAAGCCACTCATCGGCTACATCCCATTTGTGGGGCTCTGACTTTCCTTCGATAAAAATTCTATTTCCGTCAACTTCCCATAGTCCGTTTGCACCTTGCACCCTAAAGCCCAATGAATAAGGTCTTGGTAAATTACAATCGTGGGTTATGATAATTGTTTCGCCCATTGCAGTTTCAATAGTAGAGGTAATAACATCGCCCTGTTTGAACTTTACGTTGGCATTCGAATGGTTTTCCCCACCGACCCCAACAACATAGTTATGAAGCCCAATGGCCTTAGAGGCATGTGAGGTCATCGATACAAAACGGTTACCACGATTGATGTTCGCCATTGCAGCAATGGGGCCCAGGCCGTGAGTAGGGTATACATCGGCATTTCGTTTTACCGAATGGGCAGTGCGCCATTTGGCCTCTGAATATCCTTTTTCACCAAATTCTGCTCCCTTACCGGGCGGCGTTTTACCATCATTGAACTTTATGCCCCTTAAATCATGTTGGTAGCCACATCTAAAATGTACGAGCTCACCAAAAACATTTTGTTTCACCATGTTCAGAACCGCAAGAACATCTCTTCTATAATTCACGTTCTCTAGAATCATCATGTGGGTGCCCGTCGCCTCATGCGTATTTACGAGATCCCAACACTCCTCCATAGTATTTGCAGCGGAAACTTCAACCCCAGCATATTTGCCCGCCTTCATTGCATCTACGGTCATACGGGTATGCCATAACCACGGTGTGGCTATTACTACGGCATCAACATCACTTGACTCTAATAAGTTACGGTAATCGTAGGTGTTGCTTCCGAAAGTCTTCGGCGGTTTGCCCCCTGCTTTTACAATCTTTTCCTTTGCAATCGCAATACGGTTTGGATCTATATCACAGATGGCAGTAATATTCACATCTTTACGCATGAGCAGATTTACCAGATGACCTGTTCCTCGACCGCCAACCCCAATGACACCTATATTGAGTTTGTTGTTTTGCCCCTTTTCAAAAATGCCGTAAGTAAAAGCCGGAGTCATGGCAATACCCGCACCTACTACTGACGTTTTCTTGATGAAATTTCTTCTTGAATTCATTTGATTGGAATTTGGTTCGAATGAAACCCCTTTTGGGCTCTTATAAATAATGCTTTAAATTATAAAAAAATCACGAATGATCATCAATTTCAATAGGTTATATTTGATATACGTCGATATTAAAATGTTTTTTGAATACAAAAACCTATTTTTGACCTGCTAAAGAAATAAAAAATGACATTACTTTTAATGGCCGCAGGAAGCGGAAGCCGTTACGGCAAACTAAAACAGTTCGATGATTTGGGCCCAAAAGGGGAATTCTTAATGGAATTCGGCATCTATGACGCTATCAAAAATGGATTCGACCATATCGTTGTCATCACCAAAAAAGACAATGTATCTTTCTTACAAGAGCACCTAGAAAGTAGACTGCCGACTGGCATCAAGTTAGATGTACTGGCACAAGAAATATCAGATTTGCCCCAGCACGTTATTTTCGACGGTGAACGACTAAAACCATGGGGTACTGCCCATGCAGTGTGGACCGCAAGAAATGTCATAAATAAACCCTTCTGCGTTATTAATGCAGATGATTTTTATGGACAATCGGCCTATGCCAATGCTGCGAAATTTATTAAAGAATACCCTCAAGATAATTATTACGCATTAATCGGTTATACGTTAAAAGACACACTTTCAGAGCATGGTTCGGTATCAAGAGGTGTGTGCATGACCGATGGAGACAGTTTGATTTCAGTAGATGAACGATTAAAACTGGCACAAGAGGGTGATAAGGTAATCGATGCCGATTCGGGCATGCAATACACCGGTGATGAATTGGCCAGTATGAATTTCTGGATATGCCGCCCTTCTATTTTCGATGTAATCGAAACCGAGTTTCGTGAATTTTTAGAAGATGAACATATGATCAAGACCAGCGAACTCTATATTCCGAAAACCATTCAGAACTTATTACAAGCAGGCAAAGCCAAAGTAAAAGTGGTACCGTCTAAAGACAATTGGTTCGGAGTAACCTATGCAAGTGATCGTGAGATCGCCGTGAATAGCCTTCAACAAAAAACAGCTAACGGAAAGTACCCATCACCCTTGTGGAACTAATAAATTATTAAAACAGACCCTCTTTTCAAAGAAAAGTCTATTGATTATAAATTATGGGCAAACATACCCTAGAAGAACTCAACCATGTTCTGGCAAATTTTAATTTGCCAGAAAAAGACTATATCTTCTCTCCGCTAAACGATGGCTATATCAATGACACCTACTTGGTCTCAGAAAACAAAACCCCTTGCTACATACTCCAACGAATAAACCACACTGTTTTCAAGAATATTGAGGGCCTTATGGGCAATATTGACCGTGCCCTCAAACAGTTGAACGGTAACGGTTACCGAGAAATAGATCTGATACGAACCACTTCTGGTAAATATTTTTTATCAGATAATTCTGGTTTT
>JAJRSY010000032.1 GCA_024278565.1 Bacteroidota bacterium | reverse complement strand
GCACCGTAGATGATGAAGAGAAGCCGACTTTTGCCAGTTTGTTGCCCGATCAATCTTTGAGCACGATAACCTTTGAAGAGGCGATGGATCTTTTTAAACTTCCCAGAAAACTGGGGGTCTATGAAGGAGAGGAAGTGCTCGCCAATGTAGGTCGTTTTGGCCCTTATGTGAAATTTGGCGAAAAATTCATATCCATGGATAAAGGCGAAAGCGCCATGGAGATCGAATTGGACCGGGCCATTGAACTGATCGTTGCCAAACAAAAAGCAGATGCCCCGGTCGCAACCTATGAAGGCAAGGATGTGATAAAGGGAACAGGTCGTTTTGGTCCTTTTATCAAGTGGGACGGAATGTTCATCAACGTAAACAAAAAGTACGATTTCGATAATCTGTCGCAAGAGAACATCGAAGAATTGATAGAGATTAAAAAGCAGAAAGAAATCGATAAATTGATACAAGAATGGCCAGAAGAAGGCATTCGTATCGAAAAGGCAAGATGGGGCAGGCACAACATTATAAAAGGTAAGATAAAGGTTGAAATCGCCAAAAGTGTTGATGCGACAAAGGTTTCTTTGCAAGATGCCAAGGCGCTGATTGAAAAAAAATCTCCAAAGAAAAAGGCCAAGCCCAAGAAGAAAGTTAAGAGGTAATACGTTCAGGTCTTACATCTGTGATTATTCATCATAAATTAAACCGACGGATAAGTTTAGGGGTTTGGAAACGGGTTTAGAAGTTTAGACCTTCCCGACTTCGTCATTCAGGCGGGCTTGTCAACTTACTGAAAACCTGCCTGACGGCAGGCAGGTCAGCGCATATAAGGTCTAACACTAGTCTGTCGCCATTTTAATAACACCCAACCAGTCTATATACAATATGGCATTTGATTTTTTGACACCTATTGAAGATAAGGTTTTGGCACATACCGAACTATTGCCCCCTCAAGCCTTAGGAAAAAACATAGAGAAACATACGGTACGTGATGGCCTTCCGGTACTGGCCATAGCATCTATTGCCATAGTAGGTGTAAAGGAGTCAAGAAATGCCTTCGAGAAAAAACCGGAAAAATTGGATGTTTCCGCAATTCGAATTCAATTGTACAAATTGTTTATGGGCAATTGGAACTCCACGATTGTTGATATGGGTAATATAGAAGAAGGTGAAACCGTAGAGGACACTTACTTCGTGGTCAAGGAAACTGTCGCCGGTCTTTTAGGTGAGAATGTCATACCTATTGTAATAGGTGCGACACAAGATATTACCTATCCTGCTTACAGGGCTTTTGATGGTATTAAAGATATGATAAATATTGTGGCCATAGACAGTCGTTTTGATTTTGGTATGGATGATGAACTTATTTCTTCGAACTCTTATATGAGCAAGATCATCACCGATAAGCCCAACAATCTTTTTAATTTTTCGAACATTGGGTACCAAGGCTATTTTATTGCCCAAGAGGAAATAGATCTGATGGATCGCTTGTTTTTTGATACCTACCGATTGGGTGATTTGATTTCTGATATCTCTTTGGCAGAACCCGTTTTGCGCAATGCGCACATGGTCAGTTTAGATGCCCGTTCGATCAAGGCAAGTGAGATGGGCGTCTCAAACAATTTTTCGCCCAACGGGTTTACGGGCAGGGAAATCTGTGCCATTTCACGCTATGCCGGTATCAGTGATAAGGTAAGTGTGTTCGGTGTTTACGAAATGGAGAACACCCTGCAGTCGAGCCAGCTCATGGCGCAGCTTATTTGGTACTTTATCGAAGGTTTTAATTTTAGGGTAAAAGAGTCTCCATATACCCATAGCCATAACTTTACAAAGTACACCGTACCTACTGAAATTGAGCAGTTGACCTATTATAAGAGTCATTTCACCGAAAAGTGGTGGGTAGAGGTGCCATCAATCCATACTTCACATACTAAAGCAGGGTCGTCGACGTTATTACCCTGCACCGAAAAGGACTATTTGGACACTTGTGATCAGATCATTCCCGAGCGGTGGTACAAGGCTTACAAGAAAGGCCTTAATTAATCAGTTTTTTTAAGTATAATTGAGCTTGATACAATAATTTATTCAATTCGTAGTTTTAGAGTGTAGAATAAATAATTTGAGTTTTCAGTTAATAACCATAATCGAAATTTAACCTATAAGTATGAAGAAGCTATTGTTATCATCTATAGCGTTTGTTTTTTTACTCACGAGCTGTGGGTCCAAAACAAAAGGAGAGCTAGTCGGAGCCCAAGGAAAAAGGTGGTATCCCGAAAAACCCTACGGAATGGAACTCATTCCAAGAGGGTCGTTTATCATGGGTAAATCTGAAGAAGATCAAGCCAAGACTCTCAACGCACCAACAAAGACCGTAACCGTACGTTCCTTCTATATGGACGATACGGAAATTACCAACAGCGAATACCGTCAGTTTGTGGAATGGGTAAAAGACTCGATTACAAGAACCAAATTAGCCATCTTAGCAGATGAGTTGGGCTTGAGTTCAGAAGATGGGGGTATTGGTGAGTATGCATTCAAAGATGCCGATACCACAAAAGCATCTGTGTACGATAAGTATATGTTGGATAATTATGCTGGAATGGGAGAAACCGGTTTTGAAGGTAGGGCCTTGAACCTTGATGAAGGTCTTGTTTGGGACGTATCTGAATATCCAGATGAGTATTATACCGAGGTAATGGATTCTTTGTACATTCCTGAAGAGGAATCGTACAACGGTCAACGTACCATCGATGTGACAAAATTAAAATACAAATACAGTTGGATGGATATCGAAGCTGCCGCTCGTTCAAAAACAGGTAGAAGAAAAGATTTCATCATACATGAAGAGTTGGAAATTTATCCTGACACAACGGTTTGGATCCGAGATTTCGAATACTCGTACAACGAACCCATGCACAATGATTATTTCTGGCATGATGCGTATAGCGAGTATCCGGTAGTAGGTATCTCTTGGGAACAGGCGAAAGCTTTTTGTAACTGGAGAACCAAGTTCAAGAACGATGATCAGAAAGATAGAGGAAAACAATTTGTGAACAAATTTAGATTGCCTACCGAAGCAGAATGGGAATATGCGGCAAGAGGTGGCATCGAAGGTGGAACATACCCATGGGGTGGGCCCTATGTGATAAGCGACACGGGTTGCTTTATGGCCAACTTCAAACCACAACGAGGTGATTACGCAGCAGATCAAGCCCTGTATACAGTAGAGGCCAAGTCATACGAGCCCAATGATTTTAACCTGTACAATATGGCGGGCAACGTATCAGAGTGGACCAACTCAAGCTACGATCCAAGTTCATATGACTATGTATCCACTATGAACCCGAACGGTGGCGATAGTAGCAACAAAAGAAAGGTGATTCGTGGTGGGTCTTGGAAAGATGTTGCTTACTTTTTACAAGTAAGTACACGAGATTACGAATACGCAGATTCAGCACGTAGTTATGTAGGTTTTAGAACCGTACAAGATTACATGGGAGAAGAAGATTCAACACAATAAGAAATTAAGTCCCAAATTAATAATTTCCGAATAGTTCGGAATCAACGTTAACCAAATACTTATTATTAACATTAAACCTTAAATTAAACTTTAAATTATGGCACAGTCAAAATCAACAAAAAAATTATTTAACATGGCCTACGGCCTTGGAGCATCAGTAGTAATTATTGGTGCATTGTTCAAGATCCTTCACTGGGAATTAGGACCTCTTAACGGCGGTATTCTCTTAGCGATAGGTCTTATAACAGAAGCACTTATTTTTGCGGTCAGTGCGTTCGAACCAGTAGATGATGAATACGATTGGTCTTTGGTATACCCAGAATTGGGCGATGGTGTATCCAACAGAAAAAGCAACGAAGCTTTGGAGGTTAAAGAAGCTGAGGCATCCTTATCTAAAAAATTGGACAATCTATTGGCTGAGGCCGGTGTTGATGCCAGTCTTATGGAGAGTCTTGGTTCTAGTATCAAAAACTTCGAAGGTGCTGCCAAAGGTATCGCCCCTACGGTAGATGCAATGGAATCTACACGTAAGTATTCTGAAGAAATGGTTCACGCCGCTTCTCAAATGGAATCTTTGAACAGTTTGTACAAGGTACAGTTAGAAAGTGCGAGCAAGCAAGCTTCAATAAACGAAGAGCAAATTCAAAATGCTGCAGCCCTTAAAGATCAAATGCAGTCGTTGGCTACCAACCTTTCTTCTCTGAACGGAGTTTACGGTGGTATGTTAACAGCAATGACCAGAAACTAATTAGAACTTAGTTAAACCCAAATCAATTATTAATTAAAATCTAATTAGAAAATATGGCTTCAGGAAAAGCAACACCACGTCAGAAGATGATCAACCTTATGTACTTGATCTTTATAGCGATGTTGGCGTTAAATATGAGTAAGGAAGTTCTTGCCGCATTCGGTCTTATGAACGAAAAGATGGAGACTTCCAATACAAAGACCACAGAAAGCAATTTAGCGTTCTTGAGTGGTTTGGAAACCAAAGCATCAGAGAATACCGAAAAATTCGGCCCTCTTTATAAAGATGCTAAGAAAATCAAAGAACTCTCAAAAGAGTACTATGATTATTTAGAAGGTCTTAAAACCGGAATGATGGAAGGTGTCGAAGATCCAAAAGACTATCAGGTAATGGATAAGTCTGATTTCTTGGATGGTAAATTTTTCGCTGGTGATGATCTTTCAGAAGGTGGTAAGGAATTTTTACAACGAATCAATGACTACCGAACACAGGTGATTGCTATTTTGCCAAAAAGTATGGCAAACGTAAAATCTTCTGTAAAGTCTAGATTTCAGACCGGAGACGAAAACGGTAAGGTGACCAATCGCAACGGTGAGAAAGTCGATTGGATCAACTATCACTATGAAAGGTTTCCTTTGGTAGCGTCTTTGACAAAGTTAACTGCCTTACAGGCTGATATCAAGTCAACTGAAGAAGATGCCTTGAAATCAATGTTGGCGGGTCAATTGAGTGCTGAGGTTTCAATGACCAACTATACTACCTTATTAGAGCAAGAGAAATCTGCGTTCTATTCTGGAGAGAAGTTTAAAGGTAGTGTTGTATTGGGTCGTAAAGATGCCACTACAAGACCAAATGAGGTTAATTTGACCCTAGATGGTAGAAAATTGAGCGAAGGTAAAGATTACGAGATCAAAGACGGTCAAGTAAAACTTACTGTAAGCGCAGGTGCCCCTGGTGATCATACAATCAAAGGTAACCTAGTGTTCATTCAAGATGGTGAGCGTACTGAAGTACCTGTAAACAATACTTTTGCAACCATTTCTAAACCAAATGCCGCTTTGATAGCTGCCGACAAGATGAACGTTGTTTATCGTGGGGTTTCAAACCCAATGTCGATTTCTATACCCGGTATTCCGAACAACAAGGTGAGTGCTTCTGCACCCGGTCTTAAGAAAAGACAAGGTAGCAAGTACATCATGAACCCCGGAAAAGGAAGAAATGTAACTATCGTAGCTTCTGGTACTTTGCCAGATGGCCAACGGGTTTCTTCTAAATCTGAATTCAGAATTAAAGATATTCCAAGACCTTCAGGTTCCATTAGAGGTGAGTCGGGTAGTGCGAAAATGCCAAGAAAAAACCTGGAAATCTCTACTGTTGGCGCTTTGTTGGAAGACTTTGATTTTGACCTTAACCTTAAAGTGGGTGGGTTTAAATTCAAAGTGCCAGGTCAGCCTACAGTAAACGTAAATGGCAGCAGATTGGATAGTAGGGCCAAGTCAGCTTTGAAAAGAGCCAAAAGAGGTGATGCTGTTCAGATCTTTGACATCAACGCTTATATTACAAATAACAAAAGCTACAAGTTGAAGAAAGTATCTCCGGTAGTTGTGGAGATTACAAACTAGTACTAATTGATTACCGGGCGGCATGATTGTCGCCCGGTAATTTTAAATTGAAATAAAAATGAATTGGAAGAATGTTTTAATAATCGGAGCTGTTAGTTTACTACCAGCGTCTATCATGGCCCAAGCCAACATCTTGAACGCCAAGTTGCCTCAAGAGATAGGTCAAAAGACCGAAGCGCAAAAAGCTATGGATAACGATGCTCCCTTAAAGTATGGTTATGTTGATGATCGAGATATACTTTGGTCCAAAACCATATGGGAAGTCATTGACTTGGATGAACGTGTGAATTTTCCACTGTACTACCCAACTGACACCATAGATATTGGTGTCGACAGAAGGTCGTTGTACGATGTTTTGATAAAGAACATCAAAAACGGAAAACTCAAAGACGTTTATGTAGATTCGTATTTTACCGAAAAAAGAAATTTCAGTGATTTAGAAGCTACTTTAAAGAAGAGGGATACTACTGATTATGGGTACGAACAGATAAATGCAGGTGAGGAACTTTCGGCTGAATATATCAACGAAAGAGAACTTTCGGCTGCTGATATCGAAGAGTACCGTATTAAGGGAATGTGGTATTTTGACAAGCGTCAGGGAGAATTGAAATACCGTTTGTTGGGTATTGCCCCTGTTGCACCAGATGTTAACTTTATTGACGATGAGTCAATGGATCCCGCAGATGCCAAGGTAGAACTTTTTTGGGTATGGTACCCAAGTGCCAGGCAGGTTCTTCATGAAGCCAAGGTTTTTAACCAACGTAATTCTGCACAGCCCATATCTTTTGATATGTTGCTGAATGCAAGAAGGTTCAATGGTGTCATCTATAGAGAAGACAATGTTCATGGTGACCGTAAGGTCAACGATTATATTGCTGACAACGCATTGTTTCAGTTGCTTGAGGCCAAACGAATCAAAGAGGTCATAAGGGACAGGGAACAAGATATGTGGAGTTATTGATTTATTGATTCAATGCCAGATTTAATTTGGCAGCTTGAAAAGCAATATAGTGATATTATAGAATTTCCAATTCGAAATAAATAAAAAACGCCGTATCGAAAGATGCGGCGTTTTTTTTTCGCCCATAATGCCTCCATTGCTTATTGAGAAATCTATTGGTACTGAAATGTTATTTTTTCAAATTCGCAACTGCTTTTCTACCTTTACAATATGTTAGATTATCTAGTAGTAGGCTTTGGTCTCGCAGGAGTATCATTTTGCGAGCAGCTCAAAAATAAAGGCAAGACCTTTAAGGTTATAAGCGATGATTCACAAAAAGCATCCCAAGTTGCTGGCGGATTCTATAACCCCGTTATCTTAAAGCGGTTCACTTTGGCTTGGTTGGCAAAAGAACAGCTTGAAATCGCAATACCTTTTTATACACGAATAGAAGAGCGATTAGATATCAAGTTGATCAGCAAAATACCTGTTTTAAGACGGTTTGCATCCATAGAAGAACAAAATTTATGGTTTGAGGCTGCAGATAAACCACAATTGAAACCATTTTTATCCCTAGAGATCCATCAAAATAAAAATGAGTATATCGATGCCCCGTTCGGCTATGGTGAAGTATTTCATACAGGTAAGATTGATACTGATAAGCTACTATCGGGTTATAAAGCCTATCTACTTCAGAAAGATATGCTACGGCAAGAGCACTTTGATTTTAGTTACTTTAAGGTAGATGGTGGTAGTGTTACTTATAAAACGATAAAAGCGCGAAAAATAGTGTTTGCAGAGGGCTATGGATTGAAACAGAATCCGTATTTCAATTATTTGCCCCTAGTAGGCACTAAAGGGGAGTATGTAACGATAAAAGCACCCGATTTAAAAGAAAACAATAGTATCAAATCATCTGTTTTCTGTATTCCGTTGGGGAACGATACCTATAAGATAGGCGCAAATTACGAACGAAACGACAAAACGAACGATCCCACTGAAAAAGCCAAAACTGAAATTCTGAAAAAACTGGATGCTTTGATTCACTGTAAGTATGAAATCATCGATCATGTAGCTGGTGTGCGGCCTACCGTGGTAGATAGGAGGCCTTTGGTGGGTAGACATCCCGAGTATGAAAATTTATACGTGCTGAACGGTTTTGGTTCTCGGGGTTTTTTAATCGCTCCATATGTATCTGAACAATTATTTGAATTAGTAGAAGCGCAAAACCCATTGCCTCATGAAGTGGATATATCCCGTTTTACAAAAAAATGGTTTAAATAATCGCCTGGGCAGATTGATTACAGATGCCAGTGTGAAGTTTAGGGGGTAACTTCCTGTTAAAAAACCGTATAATTCGTTTCCTTTTTTTAACATTTGCAAAATATTTTTATAGAGATGGACTTTGTTATTTTTAAGGGCTATGATGGTCGCCAAAATCTATTGATAAATTATTGTAAGAGGGGTCAATTGAACTTTGAACCATGCCTATAGCAGGCAAGCTTGCACTTGAATTTTATACAGTATGCTAAACATTCATAACCTTTCCGTTTCTTTTGGGGGCGAATACTTATTTGAGAAAATTTCGTTTCGATTGAACGGCGGTGACCGTGCGGGACTCATCGGAAAGAACGGTGCTGGAAAATCTACCCTACTGAAGTTGTTGTCAAAAGATATGCCTTTAGATAGTGGAACGATCGCTATGGAAAAGGAGATTAGAATAGGCTTTCTAAGGCAAGATATCGACTTTGAGCAGGGCAGAACCGTTTTAGAAGAAGCCTATCAGGCATTTGAGGATATCAAGGCGTTAGAAGTGAAACTAGAGGTCATAAACCAGCAGTTGGTAGAGCGCACCGATTACGAGAGCGAAGGGTATAATCAATTGATAATAGACCTGAACGATGTTACCCACCAGTATGAGATATATGGGGGGTACAACTACCAAGGCGAAACAGAAAAAATACTTCAGGGGCTGGGTTTTAAACGTGATGATTTTGAAAAAAAGACCGATACCTTTTCAGGGGGGTGGCGAATGCGTATCGAGCTGGCAAAACTTTTGTTACAGAGCAATGATGTACTTCTACTCGATGAGCCAACGAACCATTTAGATATTGAATCGATCGTTTGGTTGGAGCAATTTCTACAGAATTATGCGGGTGCTGTGGTCATCGTGTCGCACGATAAGATGTTTTTAGACAATGTGACCAACAGAACCATTGAAATATCACTTGGGCGTATTTATGATTACAACAAGCCCTATTCAAAATATTTGGTGCTGCGGGCAGAGATGAAACAACAGCAATTGAATACCCAAAAAAACCAACAAAAAGAGATTCAGCAGGCCGAGCGTTTGATCGAGAAATTCAGGGCAAAATCAACAAAGGCCTCAATGGCGCAATCGCTGATTAAAAAATTGGATAAGATCGAACGTATAGAGGTCGATGAAGATGACAATAGCGTGATGAACCTAAGATTTTCTGTCTCGATAATACCGGGTAAGGTAGTGACCGAGATTGAAAACCTCTCTAAAAGTTATGGCGATAACCACGTGTTGCAAGATATTAACCTGTTGATAGAAAGAGACAGTAAGACCGCCTTCGTGGGCCAGAACGGACAAGGGAAATCAACCCTGGCCAAAATTATCGTAGGAGAGCTTGAACACGAAGGGCATTTAAAATTGGGGCACAATGTACAAATAGGCTATTTCGCCCAAAACCAGGCCGAGTATTTAGAGGGTTCAAAGACCGTTCTCGATACCATGATCGATGCTGCCAATGAAAAAAATAGAAGTAGGGTAAGGGATATTCTGGGATCCTTTTTGTTCAGGGGCGAAGAGGTAGAGAAGTATGTAAAAGTGCTTTCTGGTGGTGAGCGAAACCGTTTGGCATTGGCAAAAATGCTGTTGCAGCCTTTTAATGTTCTGGTGATGGATGAGCCAACAAACCATTTGGACATCAAATCAAAGAACGTACTCAAACAGGCCTTAAATAGTTTTGATGGCACCTTGATAGTGGTGTCGCACGATCGCGATTTTCTACAGGGGCTTACCAATAAGGTGTACGAGTTCAAAGACAAAAAGATAAAAGAATACCTGGGCGATATCGATTATTTCCTTGATAGTCGAAAGGTGGAAGATTTCAGGGACATTGAGAAAAAGCAAGGCACATCGAAAAAGAAAGTAAAAGATTCAAAAAAACAAAACAGCTTTCAGGATCAAAAAAAGTTAAAATCGTTGAAAAACCAACTCAGTACAGTTGAGGCCAATATCTCATCTTTAGAAAAAAACATAGCCACAATTGACCATAATCTGCTGATGGACTATGATGCCACTATTGCCAAGCCTGACTTTTTTGACCACTATCAAAAAAAGAAGGCTGATCTAGATGTTTTAATGAACAAATGGGAAAAGATTACCTTAGACCTTGAGAAGATTTAGATACGCTTCTTAATATTATAACAATTTATACAGGTTCTACTTTTTTGATTCAAAAGTCTATTATTTATGGAGGACGTTAGCAATATTATGTAAAAATACTCGTTATAACGTAAGTAAATTCTGATAAAAGTATTCTAATTTAAAACTTGAACGTTTTTATAATGATGAATAAAACACTATATATAGTACTGTTTTTGGCCTTAGGCAGCTCCATTTTTGCTCAAATTCCTAAAAGTGAAAAACGGGTTTTAATTGAATTATTCAGGAGCACAAATGGTGCAAATTGGACCAATAATTGGGATTTATCAAAACCGGCTTCAACGTGGTATGGTGTTAAAATAGAAAACAATAACGTAGTCTCGCTAAGTTTGATGTACAATCATGTGACGGGTTCTTTGCCAAATTCATTGGGTGAATTGAAGAAACTTAGGGTTCTGAATGTGGCTTTGAATTCTATTCAGGGTGAATTTCCTCAAAGTGTGGTGTTATTGAAAAATTTGCAAGTATTAAGGCTCGGAAAAAATAAGTTCTCGGGTACAATACCCCAAGATATAGGGGCTTTAAAAAAATTGGTGGTACTTGATCTTTTTAGCAACAAATTCTCTGGAAACCTTCCTAAAAGTATTAGTAAGTTGAAGAATTTAAAGGTCTTTAGTGCCTCGAGCAATGATTTCACAGGTCATATTCCTCAGGAGTTTGGTGAATTGACCAAGCTTGAGCGTTTTGAACTGGCAGATAACAATATAGAAGGTAATTTACCAAAAGAAATTGGTGATCTTTCAAACCTTAAAACCTTGGTTTTGGCACGAAATAATTTTTCAGGTAAGTTTCTAGCATCTGTTTTTTTACTACCAAAACTAAAAGTACTGCAAATTGAGAATAATAGCTTTGATAAAGCTCATTTCATGAATATAATACCTAGCAATACTGATTTTGCCCTATTTGATTTTGAGGATATAGAACAAAAATTTAATAGTTCAGGTCGTCGTACTGAATTTAAAAACATCGATATAAGAATAGCTGACACTAAATTTGAAGATGACAATTAAGTATTGATATAATGAAATTATTCAAAAACACAAATATAGTTACCCTAACGGTTCTTTGCTTGACAGGCATGGCTCAGGTTGCCGTAGGGCAAATTTCGAAAGAAGAAAAAAGAGCACTCATTGAACTCTACAATAGTTCTAATGGTGTTAACTGGAACCATAGTTGGCAGTTAGACCAAAGCGTATCTAACTGGTATGGTGTTGAGATAGAAAACAATCATGTAACCAGTATTAATCTTTTTAGAAATAACCTTAAGGGTTTTATACCTGAGAGTATTGGTCACTTGACTCACTTGACCCATTTAAATTTGGCATTTAACAAAATCACTGGTCTATTACCTGAAAATATTGTAGCCCTGACATCTTTGAAAGTACTTAAATTAGAGATGAATAGAATAAAAGGCGTTTTACCCGATAGAATAGGTGAGTTAAAATATTTGGAAGAGTTTTCAATGTTCAATAATTTTTTAATAGGTAGTATTCCAGAAAGCTTAGGCGATTTAAAATCATTGAGAATCCTCAATTTATCAAGCAATAACTTATCAGGGGGCATTCCAAAATCTATAGGTAGCCTTAATAATTTAGAAAGTTTAGGTCTTTTTGAGAATGCTTTAAATGGGTCAATACCTAAAGAGATAGGTCAGTTGTTGAACTTGAAAGAACTTGTTTTAGCAAACAATCAATTAGGAGGTGATATTCCCAAAGAATTCAGTCAACTTGCAAGCCTGCAAATAATGCAGATTCAGAACAATAAGTTCGATTCTTTTAAGTGCATGGAAGATATGAACACTAAAGTATTTTTGGTTTTCGATTTCGATAAAGAGAGTTTGAGTAAAGGTTTTAAAGATTTAGATATAGACAAAACTCGTATGGCAGATACAAAATTTGACGATGATGATGAGGATATTGATGATTAGTAATTGAATTAGAGCAAAATTTTTATTAGTTAGTAGTTTGGTTTTAGGGGATGCGAGAGTATCCCCTAATTGGTTTTAGGTCGTTTTTCGGGTATTTTTCCCTAAAAAATATCAGAAAAGCAGAATAATTACGTTATCAACAAACGTTGTGGGCAATACGACATAAAATCACAAGGGTCATGTTGTCCGCACCTACCCCAAAACAACATGTAAATAACCTAATTGTTCAATTATGAAACCAAAACTACTTTATGCTACAGTGCTATTCTTTTTGCTGTTCCAAATTCATGCAATAGCACAAATACCCAAAAAAGAAAAATCGGCCCTAATCGATTTTTATAACAGTACAAACGGTGATTCATGGACCACAAAATGGGACATGAATACACCTGTCAACCAATGGTATGGTGTTGAGATAAGGAAAGACCATGTGGTCGGTCTAGGCTTGTTCGATAACAATCTAGTGGGCAAGATTCCCTCAGCGCTGAAAAACCTTAAAAAACTTGAAGTGCTCGACCTAGCGTTCAATACATTGGGTGGCGAATTGCCCGAAGAATTGACCCAGCTTGCCCATCTAAAGGTAGTGAAGCTAGAGATGAACAATATCAAGGGTAAATTGCCTTCTAATTTTACAAGCATGGTAAACTTAGAAGAGTTTATTATGTTCAACAATCAACTTGAGGGTACTATTCCTGAAAGTATAGGTGCGGTCAAAACGCTTAAAATTTTGAACCTATCAAGTAATTATATTGGTGGCCAATTGCCGAAATCATTGGCTGGTTTGATCAATTTAACCAACCTCAGCCTTTTTGGTAATAAGTTTGAAGGTGAAATTGACTTTAGCTTTAGCGGTATGAAAAACCTTTCAGAATTGGTTTTGGCTTTCAATAATTTTGAGGGTGCCGTACCAGATGGCATACAGTCAATAGAAGAACTACAGTTTGTGCAACTACAAGGCAACAACTTTACTTCTTTTGAAGGTATTCAAGACATGGAAAGTATAGATCTTGTTGCTTTTGAAAGCGATAATGATCAATTGAACAGCAAATATCATGAACTGCACGAAATTGACTCCCGTACGGCAGATACCAAATTCGAAGACGAACAGGAAAACTAATACAGGGCAACCTATTGCAAATACTTAAAAAGGGAAACACCATGGGTGTTTCCCTTTTTATTTTGGCTATGTTCTAAAAAACGACTGATATGATATGTTGGTGATAACCCGCTGGGAACAGATTAATAGACCTGCCTGGCCGGCAGGCGCTGGGTCTTTGACCTTGACCTTTTGATTTTCACGTAAGTTGGGTGAACCCGCCTGCCAGACCTTGCCTGCCGGCCAGGCAGGTGGGCAGGTTAGAAAGCACCCTTTATTTTTAAAACAGCAACAATTAAATCGGTGTTAGTCCATCATCACTATTTTTCCACCGAACGTCTTTTTGCGTTTAAGGTCTTTAGGGTTGCCATAAATATAAATCGACCCACCTGCCTTTACTTTGGCATCGACCTTTTGAGAGGAATTTACCTCAGCTCGGCCTCCAGCGCTGACCACCACAGTTGTTTCTGTTGTGCTTAGGTCTTTGTTGTATATTTTGCCCCCGGCTGCAACCATGGCCTCTTGAGTTTTGGCAGTACCGGTAAGGGTTATCTCCCCTCCAGAAGTGGACTTTACATATAAATCTTCAAGATCTACCTTCAGATCAATATGACCGCCTTCTTGTGATTTTAACTCTATGCGCCCTCCTTTTAAGGTCTGATCAGATTTGATTTTTGCATTTTCATTAACATCTAGCAATGACAATTCCTCAGTATAGTACAAGGTGGCCATAACCTCATCGCCATTCATCATATTATCAAATTCCATTTTTATTTTCAATAGACCATCTTTGTTGGAAATGGCTACCTCATCTTGATCATCACCGGTTATAACGATTTTATTTTCATTGCTTTTCACCAATATCACGATCATACGGTCATAGGCTTTGACCATGGTAAATTTTTCGAGTTCTATGGTTTTTTCTCTTTGCGCCAGTACATTGAAGGCAACTAAACTTATAAACAGGATGGAAATAATCTTTTTCATTTTTTTTATTCTAGGATTAGACGTTGTAAATGACCATGAAGTATGCCAAATTTACTATTTTTTGAGAAAATTACTTATATTTTTGGAGTTTCGTACTTTTATCGTGTGATTTTCTCATTGGTTTTCGCATTGTAACTAGAATTCCTATCTTGGCAAATTATTTCAGTACATTTTGAAAATACAGAACCGAAAAATATTTGGCGTTGTTTATGGTAGAAAAGAAACCGCATAAACTTTTGAGCCTTATTGGTCCTGGCTTTATTACGGCAGCATTGGTTCTTGGGCCCGGCAGTTTGGCCATAGCATCAAAAATAGGTGCGAATTTTGAATTCCGCTTACTTTGGGTGGTTCCGCTCTGTGTTCTTTTTATGGGGGCATTTACAGTTGTGTCGACCCGTATAGATCTACATTCTGAAACCACCTTGATACAGAGCAT
>JAJRSY010000031.1 GCA_024278565.1 Bacteroidota bacterium | reverse complement strand
TTATACCCAGATTTCCATTTAGTCATAGATAAATACGCTAAACAATCCAAATCAGTTTGAAATCGGTTCATAAAAGCTATAATGCTTTCGCCTTTGAAATTTTCCATGCTCAAATATAAGTATATATCTTTACACCTCTAATTGTTTTTTCTTATTGAGCCCCGGTCAAATTTTTTCTTTTCTGCCTCACTGACAGGCTGGTCTTGCACCCTTGCCTGCCGGTCCAGACAGGTTTCTTTATTTTTGACCATCGTGGCCCTGCTTCGACTGCTTTGCCCCTGCCCGTATCCGTTCGGGCGGGAAGCCGATATTCTCGGCAGCTATAATTGTCAATAGTTCGGTAAATTTTTGTATATAATTGATTTTCAAGAAGTTAGACGACAGTAAACTAATGTTTCAACTCTTTGATTTTCAGTACTTTAACCTGCCTACCGGCAGGCAGACTCATAGTTCAGCATTCATAATTACACGAAGTGTTGTAAAGTAACAGATCTGAATATAATGAAAAAAATCAGACTTAAAAACAACTCGATAAGGCTAGTGTAGCAATCACTAGGCAAATGTTTTATAAAAAATCTCTAAACCCTAAACGGCAATTCCAAAATTTCCTAAAAAAAGCCCTCCCCAAAAAAAGAGGAGAGCCTTAACTCAACCAACTCAATACTATTTATCGTTCTCTTCTTATGCAATATAAAGGCACTGTAAGGGAGAAAAACATACTGAACAATCCTCTCGATCCTCAATACCCATCGTTTTGCGGATAATTGGGCCCTAAAAACTCAATTTGTTTTTCAGGAACCGGCCAATTTACGATAAAAGGCATGGTCTTGATCAGTTCACGGGGATCACCACTGTCATAAGTTTGATTGTAATCTTCGTTGCCCATGTGATCTTCGAGGTACTCAAGCAATACGCCCATTCGTTTTAGGGTGTACCAACGTTATCCTTCAAATGCCAGTTCACGTGCTCTTTCATCTAAAACCGCTTTTTGGTCTATTATATCGATGCTGGCCGCATTGGCCCTATTTCTTACGGCGTTTATGTATTCCAAAGCTTTGCCCATGTGGCCCAACATCATGTGGGCTTCCGCACCGATCAAATAGGTTTCAGCCAAACGATAGACCATCATGTTCTTATAATTGTCACGACTTGTTGGATCAGCATCTTCATCTTGAAACTTGATAACCCCGGGGTTCAAGCTTTTATAAAAATTCTTGACCTCATCGAGATCAGTCGAAAATTGGTCGAATATTCTAACCGTATCACCTAATTGCACGCTCTCTGGCAAGTTTTCCGCATCATTATACATAAAATAGCTGATGTAGTATGAAGCATCGTCCCTGTCGTCGTTTGGGTCTTCCTTTAGAAGGTCGCGCACGTAATTGTTCAACATTAAAAAGCCTGCTCCACTACCACCATTTCTCTGGTCTTTTATCACACCAGGTACTGTATGGTATTGGGGAACGAACTTCCAGTTCATAAAATTCCTCGCCCCTCCGCCAACAGTTTCGTTTTGACGCTGCACGGCAAAAAGGGTCTCGTTTTTACTTAAAGTTCCGGCAAATACATCTTCGGTGTTGGGTTCGAGGCTATAATTCCCATCATTTATAACGGCATCTGTTTGTGCTGCCGCCTCTGCCCAGTCGTTTTGCCACACTGCCACCTTGGCTCTTAAATGGCGCACTGCGGCCTGGGTCCACCTACCAAACTCCGGGGTGGTCATTTCCAGATTTGCAATGGCGAAATCGAGATCGTTTTTCAACAGTGCGAATATCTCTTCCTCAGAAGACCTATCGGCAGGCTTGTCATAAGCATTTTCCGGGGTCGCTGGCTCTGTCTTTATAAAAATATTGTTGAACTGTCTGTACAGTGTAAAATATGAATTCGCCCTAAACGCCTTTGCCTCGGAAACAATCTGGTTCTTTAAATCCGCTTCTATTCCTTCTAGATTTTCAGCGGCTTGGATAACGGCGTTGGCCCTATCCACTATTTGATAGTGTTGCCTCCATAGTTTGTCGTAACCTCCCGCAGATCCGAAATCACCTAGGCTTACTCCCCAGGTCAATCTGCTGTATAACGACTCCGCTCCCGTCCTGCCCAATACCAAATCAGATTTTGCCATAAGAATCTGTACGGAAAAACCTGAGTTATAACGATCTCTGTTCAATGAGTACAAGCCTACTACCGCCTTTTCAAGGCTCTCAGGTGAGCTGTATAAAAAATCGACCGAGGTATCCGATAAAAGCTCATCTTCTAAATACTCCTCACATGATATAAAAAAGAACAAAGCAACCAACGCCCAAATACCTTTCTTAAAATTGAATATATTTTTCATTTTGTACTGTTTTAAAGTTAAAATCCTAATTTCACGCCCATTGTCAAACTTCTTGCTTCAGGAAATGCTCCTGCGGTCTGTTCTGGACTATACGACCTAAAATCGGTATTGGTAAACAAATTGGTTCCCGTGCCGTATACCCTTGCGCTTTTCAACCCTAGTTTATTGATATACTTGTAAGGTATGCTGTACCCTAAGCTCATGGTTCTCAATCTGGTATATGTAGCATCTTTTACCGAATATGCCCTAATATTCGACTGCGTGGTCGCTTTGGGCCTTGGATGCTCGACTGACGGATTTTCTAACGTATAGTAGGGCACTTTAATACTATTGTTATTCCCTTTAAAACCCTCTTCCAGCGAAAAGGCACTACCGGGAACCTCTCTTCTAATAGCCCCTTCGAGAATATAGAAATCGACGAACAGATCAAAGCCCTTATAATTCAACGTGGTGGTGACAGAACCGTACCAATCAGGATCCGTACCGATAAAAATATTGTCCTCGGCATTGATTTCCCCATCTCCGTTTTGATCGATCACCCTTACGTCTCCAGGTACAGCTCTCATATCTGGAAAATTGGTCTCGGGATCATCGCTTACCTGCCAGATACCATCGAATTTTGGCACCCATAGATTGTTTATAGGCTGACCTACGGCCAAACGCTTAGAGTTAAAGTCATATGGCAGTTCAACTGGCTTGCCTTCTTCATCCAATTCTCCTGTCAGCTCAAGCACCACGTTGTCATTGGTGGAAAATATAAAACCTACCGACCATTGAAAATCTTCTTTTCTTATAATATTCGTGTTCAGCATGACCTCGAAACCCTTGTTCTGAACTTCACCAATATTAAACCGGATATTGCTATAGCCCGTGATGCTCGGCACAAAACGGTTCAACAAGAAATCTGTGGTATTCGCCTTATAATATTCAACAGTTCCCGTTAAGAAGTTATTGAACAGGCCAAAGTCGACCCCAACATTAAAAGTGGTCGTTGTCTCCCATTTTAAGTTGGGATTGGCCAATTGGCTCGATGGTGCGAAACCACCCAAGGTATTACCCCCGAATATATACGGTATATCATCTGCCTTACCAAGGGATTCCAAGGGGTTTATTCCCTCATTACCTGTTTCTCCGTAACTGACCCTAAATTTTAATTGGTTGATACTTCTGGAATTCTCCAAAAATGGCTCGTTGTGCACTTTCCAGGCAAAAGCCGCGGCCGGAAAATAACCCCATTTGTTGTCTTTGGAAAAAACCGATGATGCATCTGCCCTGGCTGTCAGAGTGAACAAGTACCTGTCTAAGAGCCCATATCTGGCACGCCCTAAAAATGACACCATTCTTCTACGTCTTACCTCTCTGCTCGGTATTGGTCTATCGTTTCTGTCTACAGGGGGCAAGATAACCGTCGCCGAACCATTGTAACCAAGGTCATCACTTGGAAAACCAGATCTTCTGGCCCTATTGGTAATGGTCTCCCTTTGGTTTGTGGCCTGTACGAAGGTGAAATCCAGATTATTGGCCTCGTTTAGTTTTGGAGTGTAATTTATAATGTTTTCCAATAAATATTCTTTGTAAAATGTGGTGGTCAAAATGGCAAGGCCATTTCTACCCGCATCTCCCTGTGAGTGTAGGCTTGATCTATAAATACCCTGATCGGCATTTCTCTTTCTTGAAAACGTATTTAATTTGTAGGATAAACCGGGCGTAATATTATAGGTCGCCGTAAGGTTTATATCGGTAAGGTTTGTCTTGATTTCATTTACCGATTCCCTCATGTTCCACAATGGATTAATTCGAAAGTTCGATTCGCCCTCAGGTTGTTTGACCAAATCGCCATTTTCATCAAATGGCACGGCCAATGGGGATGTAAGAATAACCTCGGCTCCAACACTTTCTAGATCTTGGGTACTGGTTTGATAGTTTATGTTTGCCTGAAAGCTAAGCCGATCATTTATTTTTTGATCGACGTTCAATTTAAAGATGCCCCTTTCAAAACCGGAATTGGGCACCAAGCCATTTTGGGTGAAATAATTAACACTTGCGTAGACCTTTGTTGATTCGGTGCCACCTGAAACACTCAAAGCGTGGTTTTGCATTAATGCGTCCCGTAAAACAAGATCTTCCCAATTTACATATCTCCCATTTCTTACTGACTCTAAGGCCAGCTCATCGAAAATAACATCATCACTGGTAAATTCACCGGTAGCCCTATCCCTATTCGCTTCTCTATTCAGATCGGCAAACTCTTCTCCACTATAAATATCAAAGTTCTTTGTCAGATGTTGGTTAGTGGTGTAACCATGGTAGTTTACCGCTATTTTACCTTCGACGCCTCTTTTGGTGGTTATCAAAATCACCCCATTGGCCGCTCGTGCTCCGTAAATGGCGGTTGCCGAAGCATCTTTTAGAACTTCTATCGAGGCAATATCATCAGCGGCCACGTCATTGATGTCATCGTAGAACACACCATCAACAACGATCAAAGGTGCATTGCCGTCCAATGAGACCTTTCCACGAATCAATATATCAGAGTTTCCGCCCGGTCTGGCATCTGCCAAGTTTATCTGTACCCCTGCAGCTCTACCCCTTAGCATTTCCGCCACATTGGTGGTAGGTATCGCAACGGCTTCTTCAAGATCAACACTTGTAACCGAGCCTACTACATCGCTCTTTTTCTGGGTTCCGTAACCTACAACAATAATCTCATCCAATTGGCTCGCATCTTCTTGCAGGACAATATTCAAAGGTTGGTTGGTAATGGGCACTGTCGCAGTAACATAACCAATATAAGATACTTCGATTATTGTAGCATCTTCAGGCACTTGTAGGGAAAATAACCCGTCGAAATCCGCAGAGGCACCGATTGTAGTGCCTTGAGCCACAACAGAAGCCCCTGGCAAGGGAACGCCATTGGTGTCTACCACACTACCGGTTATGGTATTTTGATTCTGCGCTATAATCACTTGGGCAATCAAAAGTGCAAAGAACATTGGCAAACCCTTTGCCCTTTCTCTAAAAAGTTTTAAAATCATAAGTCTAAATATTAAGTTAGTTATAGCCGTAAGCAATTAAAATATAGGGACAGAGTGCAAGATTCGATTCATTCAAATATAGTTTCCTCAAATACGGAAACCCAAAAAACAGCCATTACAAAAAGCCTACATTTAAAATTTTAGTGGGGTGATTTTTGCCAAATCATCAATATATATAGGTATGGTATTACAAAATTGCTGATGTAGCAGTGTCTAAAACAGAGGGTATATAACTATTCTTGCACTACATGTAGTGGTTGTGTAGGGGTAATATAGGGGTAATGTAGTCGCTATATATCCAAAATATAATCGGTTAAATTGGTTTTGGGCTTCAATTCCATTTTTTTTCTCAATCGATAGCGCCTTATTTCTATACTTTTTAGAGAAATGTTCAACAATGGTGCAATTTCTTTTGAAGATAGGTTCAAACGCAGATAAGCACAAAATTTAAGATCATTATGGGTCAAGATCGGGTGTTTTTTCTTTATACGCTTTAAAAAATCCTTATCGGCGCTATCAAAGGCTTCCTTGAACAAATTCCAATCTTTTGAACTGTTCAAGTTCTTATCTATGAGCGTTAAAACGGAATCATTGTTCACCAAATCATGATTGCCACCCAAGAGTTCTTTTTTGATAGCCCTCAACACTTCATTTCTTTTGACTATGCTCATGGTCGAAATTGCCAATTCACGGCTTTTGCTTTTAATCTCATGGGTAAGCTTGTCATTTTTAAGCTTAATAAGCTCCTGTTCATTTTTCACCCTGTTCAACTCTAATTTACGTTGGGTTTGAAGTAGTACTTTTTCATGTTGTCTTCGGTAATAGCGCTTATAGGACCTATGGGTAACAAACCCGATAAGAGAAAGCAGTAAGATATAGCCCACTACTGCCAAATTGGTCAAATAAAAGGGTCTATCAATTTGAAAACTGTAACTGATACTATTGTCAGATACCCTGTTCCCGATTTTTGAACGTAGATTAAAGACATAAGTTCCGTAGGGAAGTTTGTCATAAGAGGCAGATGTAGCCTCTCCCCATTCGCTCCACCCACTATCATGTCCGTCCAATTTATACTGAAAATATATTTGCCCGTATTTGCTGAACCTTGGTACATTGTATCCAAATTTTATGGAACTTTGGTTGGATTCAAAATCTCCATCCTCCTTAAGGGAGACCAAACTGTCTTTTATGCTGTTCGATGTCACCTCGATTTTATTCAAAAAAACGGTATGGGGCTCATCTTGTAACTTACCCAGATCAATTAAGAGATACCCATTGGTCTTGCCTACTAAGTATTGGTTCTTGTCAATATGGGCAATGTTCTCAAAGCTAACAATTGTTTTTCTTCGGTAATTATGGATGGGAATGTCTTTTATCAACTCTTTACCCATTAGGTTTCCCTGCTCTAAATACCTGATACTTCTTAGGTTAAAACCCCACAAGCGTTCATGAACATCGTAATAAAGTTTACCTGAAATGTACTGAGAGACCGGCAACAATTTGCCCAGCACAGTATCTTTGATAAAATCTGTATCAGTAGAGCCCAATTTATAGATTCCGTCGGCATATGCATACAATAGGTCATCTTTGACCTTTAACAGCCCTGAACCTTTACTTTTTGGGATATTGGCAATTAATTTTATATGTTCAAAAGAAGTGAGATCTTTATTCATAGTCAGTTTAAAAACTCCCTTGTACCCATGATTTACCCAGACATCCCTCTCTCCCATTATCTCAAAAAAACGGGCTGAATTCTCAAAACCCTGTACTTGTGTTTTAAGTTTCCATTCCCCATTGTTTTTGGCAAGAATACTGAGCCCCTCATAATTGCCCAGCAACAACATATTGGGCTTATTTGGTATTTGCCTAAAACCCCATGTTGCACCCACCGAAGAAATACGTGACACTTTGTTGTTTTCCACTAGAAAAGCACCTGAGGTATGACCGCACAAGAGATCGTTATCAAAAATCGCCAAAGACCAGACCTGACCATTGGATCCTTCTACTAGCTGGTAGGGTTCTATGGAATCGATCGATTTATAGAACAAGCCTTGATTTGTTCCAAGATATAGATTCCCGTTGTGGGAAATTGAACAATATACGGTTCCTAAAGTACCATCGATATCACTGAATTCTTTGATGTAAGAAGGTATGTTCAAACAATTCATTCCATTGTCCAGAGCGACCCAAACATTACCATCGACATCTTCGAACAATTTCAAAACAGTATTGTTGCCCAACCCGTTGGTTTGGTCTATTCTATTGATTACCACCCCTTCTTGGTCTAGATGGAACAACCCTTTTGAAATGGTGCCCAAAACAAACGTATTGTCTTTTAAACGAATACCGCTGAACACTTTCATAGCGTCCAAGGTCTCGTTCGCAGGAATATCCCATTTTTTAAGACTTCCATCTTTACTTCTGAACAATCCTCGGTTTCTGGTCAAAAGTGTAATACCATCAGTATCTGAAAAAATATTAAGTACGAATTCTATATGTAGTTCCTCAGGTATTTCAATGAACAGTTTTTCAGCTCCTTTTTCAATTTTATAGATATGCCCGTTTCTTTTATGTACATAAATACCATCTTTTAACTTAAACAATCTGTAGTAGTTTCTTTTATCGGTCAAGGAGTGGATCAGTTGTGTCTGCGCATCATAAATATAGATTCGATCATAAGATTGAAACAATACCCAATTATCGAAATGCTTAATGCTCCAAAAATTCTCATCCTCGATCATCTTGACCTGTAGTTCCTCTGACAACGGATGGTACTGCAATCTTCCCTTATCGTTTCTTTCCCAATACCCGAACTGCATATAGCTACCTGTGTAGATCCTTCGGCCCACAACTTCAACAGACCTTATGATGGTACTGTTGGGAGAAGGATATAGTGTCCATTCAGATCCGTTGTACTCTAGAAGGCCCTCATTATTTGCTGCGTAAATAAACTTATTGTCATCTTGACCAATATCCCAATTCTGATTTTCGGCACTATAGTCGTTCGGAGAAAATCTTAATATGGGCGGTGTTTCTTGGGAAAAAATACTCCAATACGAAAAAATAGCCACTAAGAGCAATCGTAGGTTCATTGAGATTCTATTGACAGGTGCTAAATTTAAAAACACCGTTTTGTTTTGCTTAAATTTACGAAAACATTAAAATATAGATAAGGGAGAAATAAAAAAAATTGCTATTCTATTTCCGATTGATGCTAAGATAGCCAATTATCAAGAAGAAGGAATAATACTGTTTATTGGGGTGCACGACAAATTTCCCTTTCTGTTCAATAGAATACCATTCTACCGGACTGTCCTCCCCCGACCCCTCCAGAGGGTAGTGGCACTAACTTAAGTTGTTTATATTTCCCGTACTTGCCCTGTTTGGTTTTTCTCGTGTACTTTCTTCCTTTGGGCCTTTTGGGCAAAACCTCCTTTTGTATAAGGCTCTTCAGTTCGTTTACGACCTGTTGGCCATCTTT
>JAJRSY010000030.1 GCA_024278565.1 Bacteroidota bacterium | reverse complement strand
CTTCTACTGCCCACCGTTTTTTGTAGATCGTAGTTATTTGGTCATACGATAAGTTTAAATCACTACAGGCCAAGTACAACTCGCCGACTGTACCGTTCTCGTTTTTGAAAACCTGCTTTGTAAGCAACAGCGGAAAATCTAGTTTTTCAACCCAAACTTCCACGGTCCGCTGTCCTGGCCGTAATGTCTCAATACTTATGTATGTCTTATTTTGCTTGTCCTCTAATGATAAGGCTACTTTTCGATTGCTTTTTAAGGCAATGATAAAATCGTTTTTCAATGTTGTTTTACAACAAAGCATATTTTCTGCCGAGGAAAACCAACTATCGGCCAAAACATAGTCAAAGTGTATTTTGCTACTGCATTCTTGCAACATTTCCCTAAAGAGTTCATTTTTTGTTTTGCTGCTTTTACGCTTTTGTTTCCCTGTCTTTACATCGGTCACCCAAATATCTTTCTTTATAAACTCTACACCACAGGGCAGACGCATGCCTCCGACCTCTACTAAAGCGGTTAAAAAATTGACCCCTTTTACAGACCTGCCGAACACATGGTCAAAATGCCAAGTGTTAAGTTCACTCTCATCAGTATATTGTTTTTCTTGTATGGAGTCATCAAAACTTAAAATAATGGTTTCTTTCGATCGGGTCAGTTCCTCAATATAGGGCTTTGCCTTTTTCCACAGAAATTTACTGTCGTAAACACCTGTTGACAATGCTCTTGTTATTTTGTCATGCTTTATTGAAAGTAACTGCGACATCCCTGTTGCTGTAGTATAGGAGCTTGAACTTATCAAGTAATCTGTATATAGATCAACAAAATTATCCATAAGGTTTTACTTTCAAAGTTATTAACAATCAACTCTATAGGCTTCTTAAATTTAGATTATTTTTGCGCAACGTGAGTGATTAAGTACGTAAGTTACAAATATCGGCATTAAATGTAGGAATAATAACGGAATTTGTCCTAATTTATAGTACGTTTTTTGTTTTTGTCATGAAAATTGTCATGATCCCTGTTTGGATCCTTTTTATGGCTTTCCCCCCAGAATGATACTTTAAACCCACTAGTAGGAATAAAAATAGGGTGGCGGGTTCAATAAACAGCATTTTTTTTTACAAATCCGTTGGCTACCATCCAATCATTGCTCACCGCCAATTGATAAATTGTTTACTGTGGATTTTTACCGACCACCCCCACATAGAACGCTTCATACACCTTGAAATCAGCCTCCTTATTCTCTGTAGTATGAACAGGCTCTGAAATCTTGATCTGTTTTTTGCCGAAATCAAAGGCGATCATTACAATGGGTACTTGGGCGGCTTTGGCGATATAATAAAAACCTGTTTTCCATTTGCCTACTTTTTCACGGGTTCCCTCGGGGGCTATGGTCAATCTGAATTTTTTCCGCTCTTTAAATACCGTAGCGGTTGCGGTTACGGTGTCGTTGTTCTTGGATCTATCAATGGGTGTACCGCCCATTTTTCTGAAAAACCAGCCAAAAGGCGGTTTGAACAAACTTTTCTTGCCAATATAATTGATTTCTTCCTTCCAAATTTCACGTATCAATACGCCCATAAAGAAATCTGCATTACTGGTGTGGGGCACTACAATAATCACAAATTTATTCAAATGACCGGGAAAGTTGCCCACAAACTTCCATCCCATTAGTTTAAAAAAAATGAATTTGGCAAGGGTTTGCATTAGTGGTCATTGAAAATTGTTCACTGCTAATTGTTCACTTAACACTAAATTTTCATATAAATCGATCTTAGTTTTTCTGGGGTGATGGTTTCACGCCAGTTCTTGCCAAGGGCATTTTCCCATAAGGGATCCATACCCATGGCCACAGATATCATTACATCAAAATCACTATCTCTCAAGTTTTCGCAAACACCTTTAGGAAGTTCAATACCGTGCCGTTCCCTCATCTTATCAAAAAGTGCCACTCCCTCTGGGTAAAATTCCGTCAAATGCTGAAAGACCAAACAATTGCCTATACCGTGCCTTGCCCCTAAGAGGTAAGAAAGCCCGTAACTCATGGCGTGTGCCACCCCTACCTGTGAATAGGCTATACTCATGCCACCGTGCCATGAGGCCATCATCAGTTTATCCCTCGACTCTGAAGGGCACAAGTCTCCTAAAAAAATTTCTTCACAAAGTTCAAGTGCCTTTTCACCATAACTCTGGCTAAAAGCGTTCAAGTAGGTGCCATTAAGTGATTCTATACAATGAATGTAACAATCCATTCCCGTAAAAAACCATTGGTTCTTTGATACACCCTTGGTCAGGTTGGGGTCTAGAATAACTTGGTCAAAAGTGGTAAAATCAGAATTGATACCCAGTTTTTTCTCAGGTCCCAATAAGACGGTCGTACGGGAAACTTCTGCACCGGTACCACTGATGGTCGGTATGCCCACGTGATATATGGCCGCATTCTGCACAAGGTCCCAACCTTGATAGGCGGCAGCTCCCCCTTTATTGGTAAGAACAATGGACACCGCTTTTGCCAAATCTAACAAAGTACCACCACCAATACCAACAATACCCGAGGGCAGTTCGGTAAATTTGGTCAAAATACGTTCTGCCAACGCATCTACCTGTGTGGTTTTGGGCTCTTCATCGGCTGAAATGAATATAATTTGATCATTGAAAATAGACGGTATTCTATTTTCCAATTCCCTTCCTTCAAAAACAGCATCCACCAAAAAAATAAATGGAGCCTCGGAACTCTTTCTTTTAGGCATTAAAATATCACCCAATTGATCAAAGCCATCTTCACCGAACACCACTCTTGGCACCATGGGAAAATTACGGTACGTTGCACTTTTGGCCAAGGTCGTATTTTTAATCTCAATATCTTTTTTTATATGCATAGCAGCTATCACAGATACTTTAATATATCTGTTAATTTATTAATTTTTAAATACTTAAAATCATTTACATTAACTGTTACTTCTTCATGTTGCCATGTGGTATGAAAAGGCACATGTACCGCTTTCGCCCCAATGCTCACGATGGGCAATACATCTGATTTAAGTGAATTTCCTATCATCAAAAATTCTTTTACCCCTATCTCTAAATGATCCAGTAAATTAAGATAGTTTTCCTCTTTCTTATCGCTCAAAACCTCAACATGGTGAAAATACTTGGTCAAACCAGACCGCTCTATTTTTCGCTCTTGATCCAAGAGGTCTCCTTTTGTCAGTACGATCAAACGATAGTTGTTGCTCAACTTCTCTAAAACCTCTTTTACGCCATCCAACAGTTCCACCGGATGCGTTATCATTCTCTTACCTAGATTCAACAATTCGGTAATCGTTGCTTGTGAAATGGTATTATTTGAAAGATCCAAGGCCGATTCGATCATTGAGAGCATAAAACCCTTGATTCCATACCCGTAGATCTCCAAATTTTTCATTTCCATTTTGAACAGCTCTTGGTCTATTTTGTTCTTGGTCTCAAAACCATCGAGCATACTGGCGAACTCTTCCTCGGCCTCTCTAAAATAGGTCTCGTTCACCCACAACGTATCATCGGCATCAAAACCTACGACCTTGATATCACTATAGTCT
>JAJRSY010000029.1 GCA_024278565.1 Bacteroidota bacterium | reverse complement strand
TGAAACCGGAAATAATAATTTTTTGAGAAGCCACATCAGAACGAAAATATAATATTTTATCTTTGATGACCTTATAAATTGAAAATGATCGTAAAAGAAGTTATCGACATACTCGAAGAATTAGCTCCGTTGGCCTATGCCGAAGATTTTGACAACGTAGGGCTTTTGGTAGGTAATACCAATTCAACTGTATCAGGCATACTGGTTACCTTAGACACCCTAGAACATGTTGTCGACGAGGCCATTTCACAAAAGTGCAACCTTATCGTGAGCTTTCACCCCATTATATTTGGGGGTCTAAAAAAACTGACGGGATCCTCTTATGTTGAACGAGTGGTCATCAAGGCCATACAGCATAACATATCGATCTACAGCATGCATACCGCCTTAGATAATAGCAGGCATGGTGTGAATGCAAAAATATGTGAGGTTCTGGGGATAGAAAACCCTAAAATATTGATACCCCAAAAAGGAAACATCAAAAAATTGACGACCTATGTTCCGCTATCAGATGCCGATAAGTTGAAGAGATCGCTCTTTAAAGCAGGTGCCGGAAATTTAGGCAACTACAGCAACTGCAGTTTCACGACCGATGGCACGGGAAGCTACAAAGCAGGTAAGGCCGCAAACCCGACCAAGGGAAGCATAGGTAAAACACATTATGAAAAAGAAACACAGATCAACATAACCTACCCTAGATCAAAAGAAGGTGATGTATTAAAAGTGCTATTCAAAAACCACCCCTATGAAGAGGTGGCCTATGAGTTAGTTACATTAGAAAACACCAACCAGAACATCGGCATGGGTATGGTAGGCCATTTAAAAAACCCGATGAACGAGGTGGCTTTTTTAAAACAGGTGAAGAAAAAAATGAAAACAGCGGTAATTCGCCATACGGATCTACTGGGGAAACCCATAAAAAAAGTGGCCGTACTGGGTGGTAGTGGTGCATTTGCCATTAAGGCCGCAAAGGCTGCTGGTGCTGATGTTTTTATTACCGCAGATGTAAAATACCATCAGTTTTATGAAGCAGAAGGCAAGTTGATTATAGCTGATATCGGACACTATGAAACCGAGCGGTTTACAAAAAATCTATTAGTTGATTATCTTACAAAAAAAATACCTAATTTTGCAATCCGCTTATCGGGAAGTAAAACCAATCCTATCAAGTATTTATAAATATGGCAAAGAAAGTAGAAGCAACAGTAGAAGACAAGTTAAGAGCCTTATATGATTTGCAATTAATAGATTCTAGAGTTGATGAAATACGCAACATTCGTGGAGAACTTCCATTAGAGGTAGAAGATCTTGAAGATGAGGTACTCGGTCTCGAAACAAGAATGGACAAACTAAAGGCCGATCTTGAGACCATTAATTTCGAAATTACCGCCAAAAAGAATTTGATCGATGAATCAAAAGCGTTGATAAAAAAATATACCGAGCAACAAAAGAATGTCAGAAACAGTAGAGAATTCAATTCAATTTCTAAAGAATTGGAGTTTCAAGATCTTGAAATTCAATTGGCAGAAAAAAATATCAAAGAATTCAAAGCCCAAATAGAACAGAAAAAAGTTGTCGTTTCAGAGAGCAAAGAACGTCTAGGAGAAAGACAAACGCACCTAAAACATAAGAAGAGCGAGCTGAACGCTATTTTGGCAGAGACCGAAAAAGAGGAAAAAGCGTTGTTAGCAAAATCTGAAAAATTTCAAAAACAAATTGAGGAACGTTTGGTAAAGGCCTATGTACGTATTCGTAAAAATGTAAAGAACGGCTTGGCGGTAGTACCTATTGAAAGAGGTGCTTCTGGAGGTTCTTTCTTTACGATACCCCCACAGGTACAGTTTGAAATCGCATCACGAAAAAAAATCATCACCGATGAGCATAGTGGTAGAATTTTGGTGGATCTGGTTCTTGCCGAAGAAGAGCAGGTGAAAATGAAAAAAATGTTCGCTAAGTTATAGAAGATAACTAGAATAGTTATTAAGACCATCTGTTATAACAGATGGTTTTTTTTATGCTTTGATTCTAGCCAAAATTTTGTTTTCTACATCAATACTATCCCAGCTTGATTCAATATCGGGCATCTGCATGATCTCTTTCATTATCTTCTCTTGATTATCACCTATAGCCAACGCTTCTGAATACGGCCTATCAGAAAAAGTAACCCGTGAATATACTGGAATCCATTTTTCGGGATGTTTGTCGGAGAACCGTTTTTCAATCTTTTTTTGCAACAAAAACTTCGGGTCTGCCGTCTTACTGCTCATTTCGATAAAATTGCGGTAGCTAAGCTCTGCGATGGCATCGGCATTGGGTTTTCGTTCTTTTTGGTATTCTTGAAAAATTGCTTCCCAATCGTCACCGTGTTTTTCAACGATTTGGTTCAAGGTATAAATGCCCTCAAAACCAGCGTTCATACCCTGCCCATAAAAAGGTACTATCGCATGGGCTGAATCGCCCACCAAGGCGACCTTGTCACAATAACTCCATGGGTAGCATTTCATGGTTACCAGTGCGCTTGTCGGATTTTTAAAAAAATCATTGGTAAGATTGGCCAAATCATGCATCACATTGGGGAAATAGGTTTTAAAGAATCTGCTGGCCTCTTCTTTATTGGTGATACTTTCAAAAGACACCTTGCCTTCAAACGGCATAAACAGTGTACAGGTAAAACTACCGTCCAAATTGGGCATGGCTATTAGCATAAAATCACCTCTTGGCCAAATATGAAACGAGTGCTTGTCCAGTTTATGGGTACCATCGGCATTGGGTCGAATTGACAGTTCTTTATACCCAACATTTATAAAGCGCTGCGAATAATCAAAGCGACTACGCCTTTGCATTTTATGGCGTACCCGAGAGAAAGCACCATCACAGCCAAAGATGATATCATAGTGGTATTCTTGCCACACACCCTTCTCTGTCGCTCCTGTAAATAGTTTTGCTTCCGGCAGGTCAACATCCCAAACTTTTTCATCAAACTTAAAACCCACCCCAAAAGATTCTGCCAGATCGATCATTTTACGATTTAAAACCCCTCTTGAAATTGACCAGATCGCTTCACCTTCTTTACCGTATTTTTGGCAGTAATTAGGTTTTCCGATAACATGCATTACCCTTTTATCCAACGGTATTGCAATTTTTTTAATCTCGTTTTCCAAACCAACTTCACGAAGGGCTTTCCACCCTCGGTCGCTCATTGCAAGATTGATCGACCGCCCTGAAAATTCAACCTTACGAATATCGGGTCTTCTGTCAAAAACGGTTACGTCATGCCCACGTTTTTTAAGATAGATCGCCAACAACGACCCTACCAATCCTGAGCCTATAACGGCAATATTTTTTGAAGTTTGTACCATATATTTATCGTAGCCTTTTGAACAGCTAAAGTTACTAAAAACAAGTTACTCTTGCCCTGTGCCATTATTTTAGTCTATGAACTCGTTTTGAGTTCTGTTCTATACTTGTAGGCAGACATGGGCAAACCAAAACTATTAATAACAATTTAACACTACTCCAAAATCCACTTACTCACCTTGTTGCGTATATATAACGAACATTCCGCGAGAGCGCCTATATATTTAAAAAGTCCTTCACAATCTAGATTGTGAAGGACTTTTTATTTTGTAGCTTCGGCTACGCCCAGCCACCAGTGCCACATCTATTTCAATATACCATCGACAATACCGTATTTTAATGATTCTTCGGCATCCATCCAATAATCGCGATCAAAGTCTTTTAGCACCTTTTCAAACTTCTGCCCGCAATTGTTGGCCAATATTCGGGCACTTAGTTCTTTGGTTTTAATAATTTCACGGGCTTGGATCTCTATATTGGAGGCCTGACCCCTTGCGCCACCACTGGGTTGATGAATCATTACCTGTGCATGAGGTTGTATAAAGCGTCTTCCTTTTTTTCCTACGGATAACAGTATGGATCCCATAGATGCCGCCAGACCCGTACAAATAGTGGAAACAGGACTCTTCAACGATTTAATAGTATCGTACATGGCAAAACCAGAGGTCACATAACCTCCTGGACTATTGATGTACAGTTGAATTTCTTTGTCATTCTGCATATCCAGGTACATCAAACGATCTATTACGTGCTTTGCAGAACCATCATCTACCATGCCCCAGAGGAACACCTTGCGCTCGTTCAACATTTTTTCATCAATGGCCTCTTGTATTTTTCCTTTTTTTGAACTCATTCCGTTATTTTTGGTAAGTGCCAAAATTAAACAAATTATCTGTAAGGGCAACTGCAAAAAATGTCCATTCAATTATACTATTAACACGGCGATGATAGACCAATAGACACTAGACCCAAGACGTATTGACCTGCCGAACGGCATAGTTGGCAGGTTTTCAATAAGTTGAATACACTTATATCCTAAACTATACCCGTCGGGTTAATAACAACTGATCCAAGAAACCCTCTTTTTACAGCCTCTTCTTTTAATCCTTTTTAATACACTAATGGCGCACCAGCCACATTTGATATTACCGCCAATTTTCTTTTCGTTGAAAAATTCTGGATAGGTGCTTCATACCGGTTTAACGATGCGGATAGTTTCGGAATGATGATGGACTATCAAATGGCCGATTTTTTTCGTTTGGGCTACGATATCCCTACGGCCACCATACGCCCCTATTCTGTCGGAACCCATGAAGTTATACTAATTTACGAACTACCCAAAAAGTGGTTGGGGGGCATTAAATCACCAAGGTACTTCTGATATTCAAATAAAAATCATCAAAACATCAAACTCCTAAACTATTCTAAAACTCAAGAAAAAGGCATAGCCATAAGAACCTGCTGGACGGGCAGGCATGACCACCAGCAAAGCGGGTGGTTTTTTAAGAAGATAAGACATCACCTTTTGGTGTTTTTCAAAATACCTTCCTTCAAAACCTGCCCAAATCGGTACATATCTTCAAAAGAACAATAAAATGGAGCTGCCGCCAAACGAATCACATTGGGCTCACGCCAATCGGCAACCACCCCATTTTTCATTAAATGATCGAACAGCTCTTTGCCGTGCCCGTGCAGAAAAACAGATAACTGGCAGCCCCTGTCGTTAGGGGTAATAACTTCAAATGAACCTACCACCTCTTGATCTATTTCTTGCAAAATGAACTCCAAATAGACTACAATGGTTTTTTGTTTTTTAATTAGAGCCTGCATACCCACTTCCTCGAACATTTCAAGCGATGCCAAATAGGGTGCCAATGACAATACCGATGGATTACTGACCTGCCAAGCATCGGCATTCTGCGTAGGTTCGAATTCTGGTTTCATCAAAAAACGTGTTTCCTTTTTTGTGCCCCACCAACCTTCAAAACGAGGAATATCTTTTTTGTTCAAGTGCCGTTGGTTGATGAACACCCCAGAAGCATTGCCCGGACCACTGTTCATATATTTGTAACTGCACCATGCGGCAAAATCAACATCCCAGTCGTGCAGTTTCAGCTCTACGTTTCCAACAGCATGGGCAAGATCCCAACCCACCTTTGCCCCCACCGATCTACCAGCTTCGGTAATGGTTTTCATATCGAATACCTGACCGTTATAATAATTCACACCACCTATCAATACCAAGGCCAGTTCATCACCGACCTCATTGATTTTTGCCAAAATATCCTCAGTTCGCCAATAATGTTCACCATCACGTTTTTTGACCTCGACAATGGCATCGCTCGGATCAAAACCATGAAACCTAACTTGACTTTGCAACATATATTGATCGGAGGGAAATGCCTTTTCCTCACAAATGATCTTATAGCGTTTTGCCGTGGGCCGAAAAAACGAAACCATCAACAAATGCAGGTTTACCGTAAGTGCGCCCATCACGGAAACCTCTTCAACTTTTGCGCCCACTACCTTTGCCAAGGGTGCCGCCAAACGCTCATGATAATCCCACCAAGGTTTTTTTGAATGAAAATGACCTTCTACGGCCAGTTCGGTCCAGTCGACCATAACCTCATCAACATAGTTCTTGGTACGTTTGGGTTGAAGCCCCAGTGAGTTTCCCGCAAAATAAATGACCTTTTTGCCATCAATTTTTGGAAAATGGAACTCGTCACGGTACTTTCGAAGAGCATCCCCAACATCTAATTTTTGAGCAAATTCTAAGGTATTCTGAAATTGCATGGAGTAGTTTTTTTCAAAATTAAGGATTCGACAGGGAAATCTCGTCAAGACCTACAAGGTTATGAAAACCTTGCAGGTCTCAGGTAATTCGCATTTCAACGATGTGTTTCTTAAACCCTATTTTTTCATATGCCCGAATGGCAGGCTCGTTATCTTGGTAAACAGTTAGGCGAATTTCGGTCAACCCATTTTTTAGAGACCATTCTTTTAAGACTGCAACGATTAGGGCATTGGCTCCCTTACCCCTAAAATAAGGATCGGTATACATAAAACCCAGATACGAATAAAACTCGTGGTCCAGATAATGTTTTGCCCTCTTTTTAAGTGCATAGCCAGAAGCTATAATCTGCATGTTATTTTCAATAACTACGACTTCGGCATCCTCTGAAGAAATGAACTCGTGCAATTCATAGTAATTGATTTTTCCGTTTTTTAATGTGGTATCAAAGGGTCTTTCAGCCTCGATTACTCCTTGTTCGAATTCCAGAAGCGTATTCAGATCTTGCAAAGTTGCCTGTCTTACGAAGAGATCATCCATAGCAAATGTTATTAACTGACCTTACGCAAAAATAATGCATAAATTTGTAAAAAAGAGATATGGCTGTTGATAACTTGAAAGAGCTTTATATGGACTATTAATTAGTTCAACCCAATTAACAACCTG
>JAJRSY010000028.1 GCA_024278565.1 Bacteroidota bacterium | reverse complement strand
TGGCTTTTTGAGATCGGAATACAGCTTTTTTTGAATCTGATGCGATTTTCCAATGACACACAAAATATTGATTATTAGATGTTTAACTAGACTGATTAGTTACCTAAACCTTTTAAACTCATAAACCATAAACCTATAAATATAATAAGTTTAGGAGTTGAAAAACAGTTTAGGGGTTTACTGGAATTCTATCTAAACCTTTTAAACTCATTAACTCATAAACCGTAAAACTATAAAGACATGAAAAGAGCAATCGAAATTATCGTACTATTAGTAGCCACAACCGGAATGGCACAAGGTCAATACACAAAAGGTATGCAAAAGGCGTTCGAGCTTTGGGGAGAAGGTAAAACAGTTGAAGCATCGAACCTATTTGAACGTATTTCAACTGCCGAGCCCGATAATTGGCTTCCGTTTTACTATGTCGCCCAAGTGAACACGATTGTTTCCTTTGGGGAAAAGGACAAAGAAAAATTGACCCAACAGTTAGAGAAAGCACAGGAGTTTGTTGATCTGGCAAAGGCCATTTCGGCAGATAATCCAGAGATAATGGTGCAACAGGCAATGACCTACACTGCTTGGGTCGCATTTGATGGAGCCACTTACGGCATGACCTTATCGGGAAAGATTGCCGCCTTGTACGAAAATGCACTGGCCATTGCCCCTGAAAACCCCAGGGTCGTGTTCGGTAAGGCGGAATGGGATATGGGATCCGCCCAGTTCTTTGGTCAAGACACCGCACCCTATTGCAAAGATGTGGAACGGTCTATAGCTCTTTTTGACAGCTTTGAGCCAGAGACCCCGTTTCACCCTAAATGGGGAAAGGACAAGGCGGTGACGACCATGGAAAACTGCGGCGAATAAATTGCAATGAACTATCTGAAGTTGGAAACTGGAAGTCCGAAGTCGGTAGCACAACATACCACTTTCGACTTCCGACTTCCAGATTCAGACTTCAAAAACCATTAGATTTGTAGAATTCACCCTAGGCGAATGGACTTTAACCAATAACCGGGAAAGTAAACAAGATACCGTGCAACGATTTATAAAAAATTTAGGGAGGGCTGTGGTTATTGGCACGTTCATTTACTTGGCTTTTTTGGCCTTTTATTACTTCACAAATGATCTTGGTAATGGTTTCGGCTATGCCAAGGCATGGGAAAGCTACTACAGCAACATGATTTTTGCGGTAATACTCTATATGGTCAATGCCTATTGGATCCAATATCTTTTAGATAAATATGAGTACCAACTGTTCACTATAAGAAGATTCGTCCTTGGTTTTTTCGGAAATATAGTCGTTTCCCTTCTGGGGGTATTCGTTTCTAGGGTAATCTTGATTGTTGGTATCTATAAAAAACCGCTTCCCGCATTTTTGGCAGATGAAAAAATTGGGGCTTATAAGTTCTCGATGTGGATCGCAATAGTTATTTCCTTGCTGTTTTATGCGATATGGTACTATAAATACCGGCAAGAGAACAAGGTAAAAGAACAAAAGATCATAGCGAGCACGGCATCGGCAAAGTTTGATGCCCTAAAGAACCAGCTCGACCCCCATTTTTTGTTCAACAGCCTGAACGTGCTCACAAGTTTGATCGAAGAAGACCCCTATAAGGCGCAAAAGTTCACCACATCACTTTCAAAGGTATATCGCTATGTGTTAGAGCAAAAGAACAAAGATTTGGTCAGTGTAGATGAAGAGCTGCAGTTCGCTAGAACTTATGTGCGGTTGTTAAAAATGCGTTTTGAAGATAGTATTGTATTTGATATTCCCGATGAGAGTAACGATCCTGAGGCGAAAATAGTACCCTTATCATTGCAGCTTTTGTTAGAGAATGCGGTAAAGCATAATGTGGTAACATCTGATAGGCCCTTGCATATAAAAGTGTTTGAAGAAGGTGCAATGCTCGTCGTTAGCAATAATCTTCAAGAAAAACAGGTAGTTAAAAAGAGCAGTGGTGTTGGCTTGGAGAATATTCGACAGCGCTATGCCATATTGACGAAAAAGCAGTTGAGCATTCATAAAACGGATGCCGACTTTAGGGTACAGCTGCCCATACTCACAAAACAGGTTTCGGTGATGGAAACCCAGAAATCATTTTTGGAAGATAAGCGGTATGAAAGGGCCAAGGAGCGTATGGAGGCCGTTAAATCATTTTACGGCCATCTGGTAGCTTATTGTATTGTAATCCCTATTTTGGTGGTGATCAATTACAATACCACTAGTTTTCCTTGGGTTATTTTCCCAGCTTTCGGTTGGGGGTTTAGTGTAGTTGCCCATGGCATGAAGGCCTATGGCTATAACCCCTTATGGGGCAAAAGTTGGGAAGAAAAGAAAATGCGCCAATTTATGGAAGATGATAATTTTTAGTCAGCCCCCTCTCCTTGGGAGAGGGCGGGGGGGAGAGGACAATCCATCCCCAAAAACCAACAATTGGGTATCTTATTTTTAGAGAAACGGTTGTTATTTCTGAAATTTGGGTAATGAAAACAAGTAGCCAATTTAAAATCACCAATTAAAATGGAAAACACCGATAAAGAAAGCAAATATTTCAGAGCCAAAGAGAAGGTAGCCCATGTAAAGAAGTTTTACACAGGTCTCACTACTTATCTGATGTTCATGGCTCTTTTGGCTGGGGCATAGGTCTGGTATTTCAAGCGATAAAAGCGTTCGGACTCAATCCTTTTTTTGGAAAAAACTGGGAAGAGAAAAAGATAAAGGAGTTTATGAGTGAAGAGAACGGTAACAAACAATGGGAGTAGTAATCGATCCTAAAAAACAAACAAAATGGAAACTAACAGAATAGATAAAAAAGCAAGGGCGAAAAAAAAGGTAGAAGAACTAAAGGGTTTTTACATTCACCTAACGGTTTATGTGTTGGTAAATACATTTTTAACAGTAAATATAATAATTGAAAATATGGGTGATGGTGAAACCTTTAGTGGGGCATTTTGGAATATGGGCACCTTTTTTATCTGGGGCGCATGGGGAATAGGTCTTGCATTTCACGCAGCAAAGGTATTTTCTTTCAATCCATTCTTCAACAAGGAATGGGAAAAACGCCAGATTCAAAAATTTATGGAAGAGGATCAAAATGACGCTGAAAGTTACAGATCTATGCACAGCGATTATGGAAAATAAAGAATTGACCACATACGAAAAGGCGCAAAAAAAGGTAGCTGCGATAAAAGCGTTTTATAACCATTTGCTAGCTTATGTTATTGTGAACCTGTTCTTATTTGCAGCTAGTGATAAGCTAACTTTTGTGCTGATAAGCAAAGAGGCTTTTGGCGACCCAGCGTTTCTGAATTTGCTAGATTGGAATTTCTACGGAACACCCATTGTTTGGGGGCTTGGCCTGATTATTCATGCAGCATATACCTTTGGGCCAATCCGTTTTTTGGGAGGCGGTGGGAAGAACGCCAAATTCAAAAATTCATCACAGAGGACCATAGTAAACAAGAAAGCCATAACTAATGGAAAATCAGGACACATTTTCAGAGAAATACGAGAGGGCGAAAAAAAGGTC
>JAJRSY010000027.1 GCA_024278565.1 Bacteroidota bacterium | reverse complement strand
AGGGCCTGATATCCATCAAGGCAGCCTACTTTGAAATTGCAACCAGCACTCATTCCAATGGATTAGTAAAAACAAATTCGTTCGTAAAGCAGCTTCTATTTTCAAAAGAAATCTATTTTATAGAAAAAATATTCAAAGAAGTGAGCTCGATAAGGGTGCACGACAAATTTCCCTAAATTCAACAGACCTGCCTGTCCGGCAGGCAGGCTAGCCCTCCCCGGTGGGAGGGAATTGTTTCTCGATACCTTTGTAAGTTGTATTTACCCACGCTCCTTCTGGAGGGGCCAGGGGAGGACAATCTGGTAAAATGGTTTTCTTTTGAACAGAAAAGGGAAATTTGTCGTGCACCCTAAGATAATTATAGCGTTTTGTTTCAATTTATTGAGTTCTTACATTAGCAAGACAATTAATTGATTATTCTCAATAAGTCAAGTCAAACAACCGTAATATTTATATTTTTTTTAACATAACCCGCTCTTTTTCCTAACAATACCCCGCTAAATTGTTTCATTTCAATACCCCTTTCTTAAAATTTTATTAAAATTAGTTTGGATTATTAACATGAAATTGTGATTTTCGCAGATAGCTAATTCAAATAACTTAAAAAATGAGAACAAAACTAAATGGAATCTTAACGCTGTTATTGGCGTTTGTTGTGCACCTTACTTTTGCACAGGACAAGACGATTACCGGCACGGTAACGGATCAAGATGGTCTGCCGTTGCCCGGGGTGAACATCGTCGTAGAAGGTACGACCAACGGCACCCAAACTGATTTTGACGGTAACTACGCTATAAGCGGTAGTGAAGGCCAAACGCTTCTTTTCACCTATATAGGGCAGAAAAATTCAAAACAGACCATTGGATCCAGTAACTCGATAAATGTGCAAATGAAGGAAGAGGCACAATCTTTAGATGAAGTGGTCCTAACGGGTGTGGCACAAGGAACATCAAAGAAAAAACTTGGCTTCAAAGTTGAAACGGTAGATCTTGCCGATGTCCAAACTGTACCAACACCTGATGTAGCTTCTGCGCTTATTGGTAAAGTTGCAGGTGCCCAAATAGTGCAGGGAGGGGGTAACCCACTTCGTAATTCAGCTGTCATATTAAGGGGGGCAAGTTCAATAGAAGGTAGTACGGCTCCTCTAATCATCGTAGATGGGGTTATTACCCAAGGTGGCTTGAGTAATTTTAGCCCCCAAGACATTAAATCTATCGAAGTCGTTAAAGGTGCTGCTGCATCTTCATTGTACGGTTCTTTGGCAGGAAATGGAGTAATACAGATCATTACCAAGCAAGTAACTACCGACAAGCCTAGGGTAAACCTAAGATTTGAAAATGGTTTTTCCAATATTCAAAGAGGCTACCCCTTGGCCAAAAAACATGATAGGTTATTAGATGCCAATGGTGATTTTGATATTAGTAGCGGTACAATTGTTGCAGATCCAGACGGACTGTTCGACAATCCATGGCCAGGTCAATTAATCGATAACGTTGATCGGTTCTTAACCTCACAACCATACCGGTTGACAACTGTAAATGTATCGCAGAAACTAAACAAGGCGTCTTATTTTGCCTCTATGGAAGACTCTAGGGTCGGTGCCATAATAAACGGGCTTGATGAAACTAAAAGACAAAATGCCCGATTGAACCTGAGCCTTAATATAAGTGATAAGCTCAAACTTGACATCTCTAATTATATTGTCAGAAATACGGGTCAAGAAATACAACAAGGTGGGCAAGGAGACAATTTATTTTTCAATCTCCTGACCGCCGATCCAACTGTTGACCTGAACAAAAGGGGCGAAGATGGGGATTATATACCGTTTTATCAAGATAACGGCTTTATTGGCGAATACCAAAACCCATTGTATGTGGTTAGACAGCAAGAAAATGCACTTACAAATTCTAGATTGGTATCGAGTATCACGGCAAAATACAGCATTACCGATAACCTGCTTTTTGAAGGGCAGCTATCTACCGACAGATCAACTGTCCAGTTGGAGCAATTTTTTCCGAAAGGATATATCTCAGGCGCACAGGGGAATCCAACTACCGACAATGGGTTCATATCAATTTTAAGCACAACCTCTGCAAGGGTCAATTCTTATGCCCAATTAAATTACAACAAGACTTTTGGGGATTTTACCATGAAGAGTTCTTTACGTTATTTATTTGAAGATGTCACTAGCACGTTTAATAGCGCGCAGGCATCAAATTTTTTAACCGAAGGTGTTAGAACCTTGCAACAGGGTACTGAGAACATTCTTGTCTCTTCTGGAGAATTTAGAGAAAAAACACAAAATGTCTTTTTATCAGCGGACTTTGATTGGAAAGAAAAACTAATAATCGGAGGTCTAATACGATCTGACAGAAGCTCTTTGTTTGGAGAGGACAACAGGGACCAAATTTTTTACAGAGCCTCTTTAGCCTATAGATTGGGTGAGGATATAGATGCTGATTGGTTGGATGAACTCAAGTTCAGGGGGTCTTATGGTACTGCTGGTCTTCGCCCCAACTTCGGAGACATTTTTGAAACCTTCAATGTGGCCCAAACAGGTATTACACTAAATCAAGTTGGAAATCCTAATTTACAATCGCCCACCATCAAAGAATTGGAAGTGGGTATCGATGCCAGTATATTCAATAGGATTGATCTTTCTGTGACATATGCCAACTCAACTACCGAAGGAGCAATTATTACCGTGCCACTTTCAGGAGCTGTTCCAGGTTTTACGCAACGTCAAAATATTGGGGAAACCGAGTACAGCGCCCTCGAGGTATCGCTTACCGGAACCGCAATTGAAACTGATGATTTCAGTTGGGACTTTGGCGTTACTTTTGCCGCGGTAGAAAATACGATAACCAGTTTAGGCGATGTGGCTCCATTTAATAGAAACATAGTCAGCTTTGGAGATCGTGTGATAAACAGAATTGACTCAGCACCTGCGGTCAATGTTTTCAGGGTTGAACCGGGCCAACCGTACGGTGCCATGTTCGGCAACCAGTTGGTAGGGTCTTTAGATGAGCTAACCGTACAAGGTGGCTTAGTAATCAATGAAGGTCTCAATCTTCCATTGTCCGATTTCAGTGTAAATGAATTCGGTGACGTTATAGTAACAGCAAATAATGGTGAAACCGGGCTAGTAAACGCTGGTGGAGAACAGGCCATTAGAAAATGGGATGCCGATACAAACCAGTTGGCTGTTGACCTAATAGGAGATACCAACCCAGATTTTATTATGGGCTTCAAAAATACGTTCACCTATAAAAACATCAGTCTTTACACGCTATTTGATGCTCAGATAGGCGGTGAGGTATATAACTACTCTAAACAGTTTTTATATTTTAATGATCGCCATGCAGATTTAGATGCTTTTGGTGCAGCTGGACAACCCTCATCTTATGCCAATGCGAGTTCTACGATTTATAATGGAGCAGCCCCAATAGATTATTTTGTTGAAGATGCGAGTTTCGTCAAAATTCGTGAGGTATCATTATCCTATACCATCGACAAAGAAATGTTTGGGCCAAGAGTTCCGTTGGAAGCCATCAAGTTTACAGTTTCCGGTAGGAATCTGTATACTTTCACCAACTATTCAGGTTACGACCCCGAAGTTGCGCTAAGTGGAAGCCCCATTTTTAGAATGGATGAGTTTTCATTTCCAAATTTTAGGACCTTTGCAGGTTCAATACTTATAACATTTTAAAAAAAAACAATGAAAAAAATAATTTATTTACTAATAGCACTGGTAGTACTGTCATGCTCTCAAGAAGAATTTAATATTGGCAATCCCAACCAAGCTGATGCAGAAAGGGTTCTTGCGAACCCCAACGATTTTCAGAACTTCAATATCTCAAACCATTCAGCCTTGATGTCAGGCCAAGTAAGTTTTAACGGAGTATATTTTAGGGGGTTGGCAGATCAATTCTCGACCACCAATGCTTTCCGGGGGTTCTGGGATTTTTGCGACCAACCAAGGCGTCAAATCATAAATTCGACCGCCAATGACGACCTGCCCTTTCAAGCTGCAGGTGCATGGGACGATTTCAATTCCGTTATCAATAATGCAAATACGGTTATCGATAACATTGAAAATGCAGGTGGAACTGTTATTGTAGACGAGGTCGACCTAACAGACCAGGAACTTGCGGGCGCCTATTTTGACAAAGGTGTGGCACAAGGCTATCTTTCCATGATATACGATAAGGCATATATCGTAGATCCGGATACGGATCCTTCAAGTTTGGAGTTTTCCACCTACACGGAAATGTTCGCCGCAGCAGTCGAAAACATCAAAACTTCCATAAGTTTAGCTGAATCGCAAGGTAGTTTTGAATATGCGGTATATCCTGCAGGTGAGGTTTTGGATAGTGCTGTATTTGTTCAATTGGCCAATAGCTATTTGGCCAGGATCTCTATAGCTTTGCCAAGAACCGATGCAGAGGCGCAGTCTATAGACTACAATGAAATTTTGGGCTACGCAGAGAAAGGTATTGAAGAAAATTTCGAGCCTGAGGCTACGCAAGATGTGTTCTCCAACGACTTTCAGGATTGGTCTTTATTTGATTTGGGGCCTGCCGGTTATATGCCGACCGACATCAAAATTCAACACCTTTTTGATCCAACATACCCAACTGACTATCCAATAGATGAAAGTATCGTTTTAGACGAGGCCGAGTCAGATGACCCAAGGCTTGGGCTATATTATGCCTATGTGGGGTCTGAATTTGGTTTTTTAAGAGCATCACGGGGCAGGCAACTGTTCTCTAGTTATAAAACCATCAAGTTTTTTAATGACAATAATCAAAATCAAGACGGAATTCCAGTAAATATTTTCACCAAAGCAGAGATAGATTATATTAAAGCAGAATGCCATTACCGCCTAGGCAACTATGGTGCTGCGGTTGTGGCTCTTGACGCTTCTCCCAGAAAAACAGTTGGCGAGCAAGATACAACTGAAGCCGCACCGAGCATACTGAACGCTCTTTTATATGAAGTTTCAATTGAACTAGATCTTGCATCTGGTATGTGCGTGGAATGGGCATTTATGAGAAGGCACGATATGCTTCAAGCTGGATCACCAACCATGTTTCCTGTACCGGCATCTGAGCTTGAGATTTCCCTAGAGGATATTTATACTTTTGGAAGCCCTAGTGCAGCAGGCCAAGTGGGGACTGCCAGTGGAGATAACGATTGGAGAAATATCGACCTTGTTTATTGAGATATAAGTGAATGTACCTTAATCAAAGTTTTAAAGCCGCTTTTTCTTAAAGCGGCTTTTTACATAACAATAACCAAAATATGCTTTATTGGCACTAATCTCAATTTTATGGTAAAATAGGGATAGAAGTCCATAGTGTAATTTGCAGAAAACAATCAGGTGTGATGAAAAATATCATAATGCTCTTAATATTTATAAGCCTTTCACAATGCAAGCCTCTTGATGAGAGGAATAATAATTGTATCAGGGGGGGAATTATTTCCATTTTATACCAATCCCCCTTTGAATTTAAGGATAACGACACACTATATATTGACGATATTAAGTTTGCACATTCTTATGTAGCCGACAGTATTCAAAACGGGAAGTTCTTGCCAAAAGAAAAATTGGTTTTTTTTGAAGTTCAAGAGAAACAAGCCCATACCAAATCAAATTCTATAAGTATTGGGAGAATCCTGGCCAAAAAATTAATGCATACCGGTGATTATAAAATATTGAATTCGCCTGAACTTTTGACTACTGGTGTATTAAAACTTCAAAAAAAAAATAAAAGCCTTATTGAAGTATGTACCACTCCAAATTATGCTGCTTCAATAGAAATATTGATAGAAGAGTAGTTAAAAAAAAATGGCTAAGTTCTAATTAAAACAGCATTTTTATAAAACATTGAAATGATTGATATGTTTGAGTTGATAAAAGGCGAGGAATATTTTTGTGTCTAAATCCAATGCTCTGTTTAGATTT
>JAJRSY010000026.1 GCA_024278565.1 Bacteroidota bacterium | reverse complement strand
CTTAAGCGTTTTGGTATTTGGAGAAATATTTTTGAGTATATAAATGCTCCTTGAGCATAGCTCAATAGGCGGCCAAGAAAACAAACTTTCTAATTGTTTTGTCCATCAAGCGTTTGTAAACGGATATTTTGTATCTTGTTGGTTAATAACAATAGTTCACCATGAAACAAATTCTATTCCTTTTCGGTATTATTTCTTTGGTAGGCCATGCCCAAAATACCGTTTCCCTTCCTGAAAACAGCACTTCGCCAAAGGCTGATTTAAATACGATTTCATGGATGGAAGGCCATTGGAAAGGGGAAGCCTTTGGGGGTATTACCGAGGAAATATGGAGTCCGCCCTTAGGAGGGTCCATGATGTTTGTTTTTAAGCTGGTGGTCGATGATGAGATTGCATTTTATGAAATAGGGCATATCAAAGAAGTGGGCGAAACCTTGGTGTTTGAGTTAAAACACTTTCACGGTGATTTAAAGGGTTGGGAAGAAAGAGAGGAGGTGCAAAGTTTCAAATTGGTAAAAGTAGAAGAAAACCGGACCTATTTCGATGGGTTTACCTTTGAGCGGATAACAGCAGATGAAATCAATATCTATGCACTTATCGAACATGATGACAAGACGACCGAAGAAGTGAAGTTCAACTATAAACAACAGTAATGTGAAGAAAAAATGTGAAGAATGTGGTGAGGTCATCATGGGAAGGATAGATAAGAAATTCTGTTCTGACGGATGCCGAAATGCCTATCATAACAAGGTCAATAAAGACAGTAAGAACCTTATTCGCAATATCAACAACCGCCTGCGAAAAAATTATAAGGTGCTCGACAGTTTTCGGTTGAAGGATGGAAAAACAAGAACCACAAAAACTCGGTTGTTGGACAAGAACTTCGATTTTGATTTCATCACCAATCTCTACACCACCAAAAAAGGCACCATTTATTATTTTGTGTACGACCTGGGTTATTTACCTTTGGACAATGATTATTATATGATCGTAAAAAGAGAATAGCCCCGTTTTTATGAAAAACCTACTTTTACTGTTTTTTTGCCTTCAATTCTTTGCAGCTTATGGCCAATTGGCATCGGTCACCAACAAAGATTACAATGCCGATGGTATTGATGATACCCTGAAATGCTCTTTTGAGGTCGGTGGTAATTTCGGCGGAAGGGATTGCCAACTTATTGACGGAATTACCCAAAAAAAGTTTGGACTTACCAATTATGGCTGTTTTTGTAAAATCAAACAGCATGTTAAGGTTTCGTCGGATTTATTGAAACCTGAGAACAAGGCATTTTTAGAAATTCTGAAGGGCGAGATACTACCCGTACAAAAGCAAGTTGCCGACCCTTCGCTTCAATGGTTGATCGACTGCACCTATACAAGTCAAACTACTGGTTCTGATTCGGACTTTGATTTGGTTTTCAAGCCTAAAAGCAAATGGAGGAAAGGGGCAATTGAACTTCCATCCACCTATTATGTGGAAATGCCTAAAGATTCGCTTGCCAAGTTGTTTCCTGACGCAAATCGTTCGGGTGGACAAGGAGAGGGAGAGGGAGACCATGGTTTTCTTGTTTATTATGGTGACACCCATTTTTCAACCAATAGCAACACAGAAGCAAATCTTATTGAAGTGACTGGTAATGGTGCCTACAAGGTATTTCAAACGGGTCATGGTGTGCTGGTGAAAAAGGAAGAAGCATACAAGTGGCTGTTTGTTTCCGATAATGACCTAAACGGTTCACCCGGTAAATTGAGATGGGCATCCGTAGCACAAGTTGTATTACTTGAAAAGCACGTGGTAATTGAACAAACCCTTGCCCCTGATGCCCATTACAATATATATGTAATTGATATTGAAACAGGTATTGGTGGTCGGCTGCGAATAGATTTTGATTATTTTGATGGCATAGAACTAAACGACCTAAGCTATAAAGAACGGTTTTCTGTAAAAGACAATGTGATTCTTATCGGTCCCAAACATAAACAATTGAGGTTTCCCTTAAAGGAAACAAAACAAAATCTAGAAAGATTCAAGTAAAATTGACAACCACCCACTGGCAGTTTCCCAAAGCGATTTTTTTGATGGATTGAGATTAGGTTATTTCCAGTTTTGGCCACTCAGTTTTAATGCGGCGATTACAATGTCCTTACGACTGATCTGCCCTACCAAAAGGCCATCTTTCATTACGGGAAGCCTGCGCCTATTGCTGCCATAAAAAACGCCGGCTACATCAAAAATACTCATATCATTTGGTACGGTCTCGATATTTTTGGTCATAAACCGTTCGACACTTTTATCGAGTATGGGCTGGTTGAAATAACGGCTTTCCGAAATTTGCTTCATACAATCGGCCTCTGATATCATACCCACCAGAAAACCATTGCTGTCGAGTACCGGTCCCCCGGAAATATTGTGCTTCGCAAACTGTTCCATGACCTCAAAAATAGATTGTTCCGGTGTGAACGTAATGAGTTTTTTGCTCATATAGTCTGAAACCAATATGGGGGCGTTGTACTCTTTTTTTGATGTTGCACCGGCCCTTCGGCCTTGAAAACTCTTGATTCCCATATTTAGCTT
>JAJRSY010000336.1 GCA_024278565.1 Bacteroidota bacterium | reverse complement strand
ACGGTTTTACGTTTTTCTTTGGCAACCGAACGATCTTTTTTGGTTTGGATTTTTTTCAGCATCCAATCAGGGTATTGTGAACTATCTTCCGCATCATAGGTTCTTATGTGCTGCGAATCTTCGGGCTCTTTCAACTCAAGGGGCGAGCACCCCAAGATCAGGGCTGCGGTATCAACACCTGAATGACTGGCGCCCGCCACCCCATGTGATAGTATACTGGCACCGCAGAGGTATAGGTTTTCGATTTCGCTTTTTGCTTTATAGGCAAAGGGACCAATTTGCTTTATGCCTTTTTCGGTGCCGTAAACATTCCCCTCGGTCGTATTGATATAATGATCATTGGTAATGGGCGTGCCCAGTTCTTTATGGACTATATGTTTACTGATGCCCGGTAATGCTTTTTCAAGGCCCTTGAGCATTTTTTGTGTCATTTGTTCCTTAAATTCCAGATAGGCCTTCGACCGTTGGCCTTCTTCATTTTTGAAGCTCTCGAAAACACTGTAATTTAGGTAAGTGATGGCTTCTATGGTATGGTGTTTTCCGTCAAAGCTCACGGGATCCTTCATAGTGGTACAACTTATGAACATACCCTCTATGGCTTCATAATTGACGATATCATTGCTCATGGCCCGATCATAAAACCCATCGGCATCCATATCGGGCATCATCCAAATATTACCTGAGTTCAATCCAGCCTTACGTACATCCATATCCACAGTTAAAAACAACATCAATGAGGTGCATGAGTATTTGGTTTTGGCCAGTTTTTTGGTCAGTTTTTTACTGAGGTTCTCTTTTCCTACCAAATCGTTGTACGTTATGCCCACATCAGCATTCGAAATAATCTGATTTGCAAAGAGCTGTTCCCCATTTTCAAGTTCGACACCAATGGCACGTTTCCTTTTTTTTCCATCTAACAAAATACGTTTTACACTTTTTTGGGTCCAAATTTCTCCATTATAACTTTTTATGGCATTGGTCATGGCCTTTATCAACGCACCGCCACCACCCATGGGGTAGTAGCCCCCGTTAAAATAATGGCTCATCAAAGCAGCATGCAGCGGAAATGGGGCTTTTCTGGGTTGAAGTCCGTGGTCGCCACATTGAATGTTCAAGATATTTTTTAAAAGAGGATCTTTAATGTGCCAATTGATAACCCTGCGTAGGCTAAAGAGACCGTACTTGCCCATATGACGCGTGAGGTATGGCGTGAATACTTTTTGCCAAAACCCAGTTAAGTAAGGTAAAGAGAATATTTCTTCACTTACCAAACGAACAAGGTTTAAGTATTTAGAAATGCCTTTTTTTTCTTTGGGGAAACGAGCAGAGAGGCGTGCTATCAATTCATCTAGATTAGAGGGGAAATCAAAGCGTTCTTCACCGATACGCACTTGTTCGTACGCATCGCTGTTCATTTTAAAAAAAACAAGATCATTGGCAATGCCCAACCCCCGGTACAGATCATTGGTCGACTCACCCTGACCTAGTAAACCCACATAGTGCACCCCAGGCGTAAAGCGATGCCCATTCAAATAAAAACTATGGCACCACCCACCTGGCACATCATGTTGTTCTAAGACCAGTACTTTTTGTCCTGCCCGTGAAAGACATATGGCAGAAGCCAGACCCCCAGCACCCGAACCAATGATGATGGTATCCCATTTAGTGCTCGAAAGTGAAGTCGAATTTGATTTCAGGTCTTGTGATTTCTTTTTTGGCATGTAATAGTGTTTTCGAATCTCGAAGATAGTGTTGGTAATAGGGGCAACTCAATTACCTTTCTTAAGTTGTTATTTTATAGCCTTGGCAATCGCTGCCTCTACCAGAGGCTCCATAATGGCATACCCTTCAACGGTGGGGTGTACTCCATCATCGGAGTATTTTTTCGGGAGCCCGTTTCGATTATCGGACATTGCTGAAAAATAATCTAAATAAACATGTCCGTTTTCATGGGCATAGCCCTTGATCAGGGCATTGAGTTTGACGATTTTTTCTGCTGGTTTTATTTCAGGTCTCCACTTATATTCATAAGCGGGTAGGGTAGAAGAGAGTACTACCTTAATACCGTTGGCACTTGCCAATTCGGCCATTGACTTGATATTATCGACAATCATTTTCAAGGTTGAGGAACCCGTATTGCCAGCGATATCATTTGTGCCGGCCAGCAGCACCACCACTTTGGGTTGCAGGGCAATTACATCTTGCCGAAAGCGCACCAACATTTGGGGAGTGGTTTGACCACTGATTCCACGATTGACCCATGGTTTTCCCTCGAAAAATTCAGGATGACTATTGATCCAACCAATAGTAATCGAGTTGCCCATGAAAACTACACGACCTTCATTAACGGTTGGGGTTTCAAGAGTGGCGTTGGCTTCTTGAAATTCTTTTAGATTCGCCCAGTCTTGGGCTTGAAGGGATCCAAAGATTCCCAAAGAGGATAAAAATGCCAGCATAAAATTTCTTGTTTTTTTCATGGAACAGTGTATTCACAGGTTAGTAACTCATGTTACGCAAACAAATCTCCAAAAAGGATGATTATGCTGCTTTAGGTGTTGATAACTTTTTGAGTTCGTGATAAGCTGCTTGTTGGGCCGCTAAATAGACCTGTCCGTCCGGCAGGCGGGTTTGTGTTTT
>JAJRSY010000025.1 GCA_024278565.1 Bacteroidota bacterium | reverse complement strand
AGACCCTCTCTGATGAGAAAAAACAATTGTTGGGTTTGGAGGAAGAAAAAATAAAGACGGTACGCAACCAGATTAATTCGAGTATTGAAAATGCCGAGAAACTGCTGGAGGGCAATTAGCAATTAGCAATTAGCAATTAGCAATTAGCAGAAAATAAAAAAATGAACTGTCTCGAGGAATTCTAAAGATCAAATAGTCTTTTAATTTTCTAAAAGGGTAGATTTTTCAAGTCAACATTACCACCTGAAATAATGATTCCGATTTTTTGATCTTGATATCTATTGGGGTGATTTTTAGCGTCTCTAACCAAAGCTGCCAGGGCAACCGCACTTGACGGTTCTACAATAATTTTCATTCGTTCCCAGATCAAGCGCATTGCCGAAACAATTTCCGCTTCGGTCACACGAACAATACTGTGCACATGTTCTTTAATAATAGGAAAGGTCTTATCTCCCAATACGGTTTTGAGTCCGTCGGCAATGGTATTCGTAGTGTCGTTTTGCTCTATTTTTCCACTTTTCAAAGAACGATAGGCATCATCTGCCTCAAAGGGTTCTCCCCCTAAAACATCACAATCAGCACCAAAATAATGGGCGGCCAAAACCGATCCTGCAATTAACCCGCCTCCACCCACCGGGCAAAAAACAGCGTTCAAATCAGGGTGGGTCTCTAAAAGTTCAATTGCCGCAGTACCTTGGCCCATAATAACATCTAGATTGTTTGAGGGGTGAATAAATATAGCTCCCGTTTTTTGGGCAATCTCGTCTGCCGTGGCCTTTCGGGCAGTCAAGGTAGGTTCGCATTCATAAATCAGTCCATTGTATTCTTGTACCCCTATTTTTGTTACCTGCGGTGCCGAAGTGGGCATTACAATATGCCCCGTCACACCCAAACTATGTGCTGCCAATGAAAGTGCCTGAGCAAAATTACCAGAAGAATGTGTTACGACACCTTTCGCTCGTTGGGCATCGCTCAATTGCAAAATAGCATAGGTGGCTCCACGTATTTTGTAGGCTCCCATACGCTGAAAGTTTTCACATTTAAAGAACACCTTAGCCCCAATAATGGTATTAATCAGCCTTGAGGTCAATATGGGGGTATTGTGAATGTATGGTACTATACTTTTATGACATTGAAGCAATTGGTCTTTATGCATACCCTTTTCCTAAGTGTTAAGTCAACTATTTCCACCTTAGGGTCTCCATGATACGCCCCATATCTTTTTGAAGATAAGAGGCTGCCGGATAAATTGAGTCGTAATTTGGTTTGGCCGCAAAATACAACGACCCGGTCACAAAATGGTTGACACTGTCGGTAACAAAAAATTGTGCCTGAGATGCCGCATCACCGCTTACCTCATAAAAAGTACCATAAACTTGATTCTCCTCGTTCTCGAAAATCCTTGGCCGTATGCCATCGGCCTTTGCAGCATGCTCAAAACTCAACTTTTGGGCATCGGCAATAAGGCTACTGATATTTTTGTCAACTTTTCTGTAATTGATGAAAATAGCCCCTTTCATTTCAGGGTATTCCAAAACTAACGAAGAACTGTTCTTGACTTTAAACTTTGCCCGGGTATTATATTCGAACTTGAAATTATCTGTTTCGACCTCACTCATTGATGTTTTGGAAAACTCTAGCCGAAGCATCGCCCTTGGCTTGGGCAGTACATTCTCTTCACGACACCCTACAAAGGCAAAGGCAAAGGCAAATATCAAAAAGCAGCTAATACTATTATTAATCATTAGGCAGAGTGACTTTTATTTGCTTCAATCGTTTTTTATCTAGACTTTCTATTAAAAATCGATAGTTTTTAAAGATAATTTTTTCTCCTTTTTTTGGAAAATTTCCGGCAATTTCCAAAACAAACCCAGCAATGGTTTCCGATTCCCCCTTTTGCTCTTCAAAATCTTCTTCATCTTCGATGTTCACCACCCGGTAAAAATCCTTTAGGGCGGTTTTTCCCTCAAAAACATAATTGTACTCATCCAATTTTGAAAATACGAGATCCTCATCGTCAAACTCATCACTGATATCACCAACGATCTCTTCGATTATATCTTCAAGGGTAACTATGCCCGAAGTACCACCATATTCATCAACAACTATAGCCAAATGATTTTTCTTTTCTTGAAATTCGCTTAATAAATCATCTAATTTTTTGTTCTCTGGCACAAAATAAGGTTCTCGAATTAGGGTGATCCAATTAAACGTTTTTCGATCAATATGGGGCAATAGGTCTTTTACGTAAAGTACGCCCAAAACACTATCTATGTTTTCTGAAAAAACAGGTATTCTTGAATATCCATACTTACGAATCTCTTGCAGTACTTCTGAGAACTTCATTTCTTCACTGAGTGCAAAAATATCGATTCGTGGGCACATGACCTGTTTAACATCGGTATTGCCAAAAGAAACAATACCCTTCAAAATTTTCTGCTCCTCTTTAGTGGTATCGCCCTCTGAGGTAAGCTCTAGAGCCTGAGAAAGGTGGTCAATACTCAAATTCGATTTTTCCTTACCCAACTTACTATGCAAAAGCATGGTGGCCGTTTGCATTGGCCAACTTAAGGGTGTGAACACAAAATCCAACACTTTCAAAGGATACGACATTAGACGTGAAAAACTAATACGATTTCGATTGGCATAGACCTTGGGCAAAATTTCGCCGAACATCAATATCAAAAATGTAATCACGACCACTTCCACTAAAAAACGTACTGATATAAGCCCAAAAAGCACGTAGGTTATATTCGCAAAAAGTGTATCTCCTATTGCATTAAAAAGCAATACAACACCAATGTTCAGTGCATTGTTCGCAATCAAAATAGTCGCCAGCAACTTCTTGGGGCGCTCCAATAATTTCACCACAATAGTGCCTCTGGTCGTCTTATTTTCTTTTATTTCATTGATTTGGGTAGGCGAAAGCCCGAAGAAGGCAACTTCTGCCCCTGAGATAAGTGCCGAGCATACCAATAGCGCCAGTAAAACAACTATTTTAAGCGCAAACGCACCGTTAAAAACAATCAAGCTCAGTTGTAAACCAAGAGGGTCGGGATCCAATAGTTAAAATTTAAAATCGGTTTGTCTAAAATGGTAAATCATCGTCTTGCTCTGGTTCGCTTACCTGAGCTGGTTCTTTGGCAGCCACCGCTTTTTCAACAACCGGACTCGGTTGCTCTGGTGAAGAACTCGCCTGTGAATTTGCCATACTCTCTTTCTTGGTAGACAAGAACGTGAATTCTTGAACATGTACTTCAGTGGTATAACGCGTATTACCATCTTCACCTTGCCATTGGCGATTTTTCAATCGGCCCTCAACATATACCTTATCACCCTTGCTCAGATATTTTTCACAGATTTCGGCAGCCTTGTTCCGAACAACGATATTGTGCCAATCAGTATTTGTAACGCGCTCACCTGTTTGCTTGTTCGTATATGATTCATTAGTGGCAATAGGAAAACGCCCTATACAATTACCCCCTTCAAAATAGTGCATTTTAACCGCATCACCAAGATGCCCTATCAACATAACTTTGTTCAATGTTCCGCTCATGATCTTTTTTTATGGCAACCTCTAATACTTCCATTTTGTTTTCTAACTTGGTCCTTTTCCCTTTCTCATCGCTTAAATTTTAAACCATAGCTACGGCTATGCTTGAAAGTTTAAACTCGATAAAGAAAAAAATACCTGCGTTATAATTCCAAAAGCAATTAATAGAGGTTGCCTAATAGAATTATTAGACCAAAAATACGAATTTTTAAGCGTATTAATGAAATTGGCGATCAGAACAGGCACTGGGTAATTTTCAACCTCTGACAAGTGAATGCCACCTTCGATCTCGGTACTGGTAACTACGATCCAAAAATGGGTGTGCAACTGTTGATGTGATAATTTGTGAACTATTGTTTTGTCGTTGAAACGGAACACTTCTGCATCGTCGGTTAGGACCATGACCTCGAACAACCGTTTTTTAAGTTCCTCTAAATCGATTTCCGTTTTAGTTTCCAAAAGGGGAAATTCCCATAAATTCAGCCAAATATCCTTTGCTTTACGTTGGTTCAAAAAGGTCTTTACGCCGCAACCACCATCTTTTATTATTGGTACTATATAATTGAAATACCTATTTCTCACCTTGGTCTTGTTCAATTTTACGGGCAAGATACCAACCTTGTTTTCTTGTAAGACCACACAACCAGTGTTTAAAGGGCAGCTTAAACAGTTGGGCTTTTTAGGTACACATTGCATGGCGCCAAATTCCATTATTCCCTGATTGTAATCCCTAATATTTTGCGCATCCATAACTTTTCGCGCCAGTTCTTTGAAGTATTTAACTCCTTCTGTGGTATTTATGGGCAGATCCACTGCGAAATAACGTGATAAAACACGATAAACATTACCGTCTACCACAGGTTCAGGGCGATCAAAACAGATCGATGCCATTGCGCTGGCGGTATAATCGCCAATACCTTTCAGTTTCAGAAGCTCTTTGTAGGTGTCAGGGAAATTACCGCCGTAATCACCCACTACGGTTTTAGCGGTCGAGTGCAGGTTTCGCGCCCTCGAATAATACCCCAGACCCTGCCACAATTTCAACACCCGTTCCTCTGAAGCACTCGCCAGATTATAAACAGCAGGAAAGTTTTCGATGAATTTCAGGTAATAAGGTGTGCCTTGAGCAACACGGGTCTGTTGCAACATGATTTCTGAAAGCCAAATTTTGTATGGGTCCCTACTGCTTCGCCAAGGCAGGCTGCGTTTATTTTCTGCATACCAAACTAAAATTTTTTGTGCAAAGACCATTAATAACAATTAAGCTGCCCAAAAATAGTAGATTATTCCCATACCTACGGTTTATCACCGAAAACATATGATTTCGAATTTATGAAAAATGGTTGATGATTCTAATTACCGATAAAATTCGGGTATTTGGAATGTTATTGAGGGCAGCGAAAAAGATAGCGGTTTTTTTTAATCAATCTTGTACTCTAGAACACCCAAAAAACGCCCATTTTAACAAAATTAAAAAAAGTAAAGATGAATTGGCTTAAAATTAGTTCTTTAGGGGGAAAGAATGAATATAATTTATATATTTGCAAGCCAAAAAAACATACAGAAAATCTAATATTCAAGATGACAAAAGCGGAAATTGTATCAAAAATCTCAGACAAACTGGGAATTGAAAAAGGTGATGTTCAAGCAACTGTAGAAACTTTTATGGAAGAGGTAAAATCTTCTTTAGAGAGTGGTGACAATGTGTACCTTAGAGGTTTCGGAAGTTTTATCGTAAAGACCAGGGCCGAAAAGACCGGTAGAAACATTTCAAAGAACACCACTATCAAAATACCGGCTCACAACATACCTGCATTTAAACCTGCAAAAGTCTTTGTTGAAGGGGTGAAAAGTAACGTTCGCGTAAAATAATAATCACATAAAAAGTAAAACTTTATGCCAAGTGGTAAAAAAAGAAAAAGACATAAGGTAGCGACCCATAAGCGCAAGAAGCGTAGGAGAGCTAACCGACACAAGAAAAAGTAGTTGTAACAACTACTTTTTCATTTTTTACGTTCATTGACATAGAAATTCCAAAGAGAATTTCGGCAGGTTGTGACATACCTGCTTATTCTATTGTTTAATCCATTTGTCTGCTACCTCGATAATTATCGAATGTGGTGGGCGAGTATAAATATATCAAAGGTGAGTAGAGAATTAATAGTAAGATCTAGTTCTGATGCCGTCGATTTTGCTCTGATGAAGGATGGAAAACTTATTGAATTGCACAAAGAAGATGACAACAACGACTTTTCGGTTGGCGATATATTTTTTGCCAAAGTACGAAAACCAGTGACGGGTCTTAATGCTGCCTTTGTAAATGTCGGTTATGAAAAAGATGCTTTTTTGCATTACCATGACCTCGGGCCGCAATTATCTACCATGCTGAAATTCATAAAACAAGTTAGTACAGGTAAACTAAGAGATTTTTCGCTAAAAAACTTTCCGGCCGAAAAAGACATTGACAAGCATGGTGTAATCACCACTGTTATCAAAGCCAACCAGTCTTTAATGGTTCAAGTAGTAAAAGAACCCATTTCAACCAAAGGACCAAGAATCAGTTCTGAGCTTTCATTGGCTGGGCGTTATTTGGTCATGATGCCTTTTTCAGATCGTGTTTCAGTCTCTCAGAAGATTGCCAGCCGTCAAGAAAAAGACAGACTTAAAAGGCTTGTAAAAAGCATAAAACCCAAAGGGTTTGGTGTTATAATAAGAACGGTTGCGGAAGGTAAAAAAGTAGCGGAACTTGACAAAGATCTAGAAAATTTGGTGACCAAATGGTCGACAATGTGCAAAAAGCTATATAGAGCACCGACCCCTTCTAAAATATTGGTAGAGGTCAATAGGGCATCTAGTATACTTAGAGATGTTTTCAATGATTCCTTTACCGGAATACATATAGACAACGAAAAACTTTTTACACAGATCAAAGATTACGTGCTTGAAATAGCACCAGAAAAAGAATCAATAGTAAAACTGTACAGTTCTTCTGTTCCTATTTTTGAAAAATTCGGAATTGAAAGACAGATCAAAACTTCGTTTGGCCGTACAGCTACCATGAGTAAGGGAGCGTACCTAATTATAGAGCATACCGAAGCATTGCACGTTATCGACGTCAATAGTGGCAACCGCTCAAGCAAGGCCAAAAACCAAGAAGATAGCGCCCTAGAGGTGAATCTTTTGGCAGCATCTGAAATCGCGAGACAATTGCGACTTCGTGATATGGGAGGTATTATTGTTGTGGATTTCATCGATATGGCAAAAGCACCACATCGAAGAAAGCTCTTCGATCATCTTAGTAAAGAAATGAAAGAGGATCGTGCCAAGCACAAAATACTGCCTCCGAGCAAATTTGGACTGATACAGATTACAAGGCAGCGGGTGCGACCCGAAATGAATATCAAAACAACCGAGGTAAACCCAAACGGTTCAGGCCAAGAGGTTGAGGCACCAATTGTTTTGATAGATAAGATCAACGTCGCCCTAGAGAAACTTTTAAAAGGGCCGAAGAGCGATAATGGTATTGTACTGAACATACACCCGTTTATTGCCGCCTATATTACCAAAGGTATCTCATCCATCCGTTCCAAGTGGTTTATGGAGCATAAAAAATGGGTCAAAGTACAACCTAGAGATGCGTATACGTATCTTGAATTCCGTTTTAAAGACAAAGACGGTAAGATCATTTATTAAAAGTTCAAAAGCGACCTTCGTCTTCGGGGGTCGCTTTTTTTTTGCCTTTAATGCAAGTTGCTATAGCCTCCTTAACAAACAAATTCCTTCGCTGTGCTCTGAATGACGAACCAAAAAACATACACCTTAAAAGAAGCCACCAAAAAACTAGAAGGGTACTGCGCCTATCAAGAACGTTGTCACAAAGAGGTGGTCACCAAATTACGTGAAATGCAAATGATCCCCGAAGCGATCGATCAAATTACGGCACATCTTGTTCAAGAAAACTACCTGAACGAAGAACGCTTTGCCCAAAGCTACGCAAGAGGAAAGTTCAATATCAAAAAATGGGGTCGAAACCGTATCACCAATGAACTAAAACGCCGTCAAATATCAAAATTCAACATCAAGACGGCTCTTAAAGAGATTGGCGATAACGACTATATAACCACCTTAAACCTTCTTGCCAAAAAACGACTTGGGACCATACGGGAGACCAACAAACTAAAAAAAAGAAAAAAACTTGCCGATTATCTATTGTACCGAGGCTGGGAAAGTCATTTGGTGTACACAAAAATCAGAGAACTTGTTCCGTAGCCAGAAACGACCGAAGCCCTACAAGAAATTAAGCGACAATCCAAAATTGATGACCAACTGATTGTGAAGCTCCTCAGCAGGGCTCCTCTCTTTTGATTTGTACCGCGCTATGGGGTGACCCACCTCGGCGAAGACCCCGAAGCCGTCAGAAAAGAAATATCGTGCACCTGCGTGGAATCCGAAATTTTTCAGGCTCATGTCCAAACCCGGGTAAATGTCAAAACCGCCACCAAGACCCATAACGCTCCCCAAATGCATATTTGCCCGTGCCCGTACATCAAAACGACCTACAAAACCAGCGGTCAAAAGAGGCTCAACGCCTATTAAATAACTTGATGAGACCCCTACTGAAATATGCTCACCGATGCCGAGGTCATAAGACCCCATAATTCCTGCGCCATTATCCTGTAGATTGACCCCTATTTGGAATTTCTGGTCTCCTGCCCCATCATAGGCTTGGGCAATAGCAATTGAAGTACCGAAAAATATGATCAAAATGGTTAAAAAAATTCTCATCGGTTAGCGGTTTTTAAATTGTTGCTTAGTAGGTGTGTTTATAACACTGACATCTATTATGACTCCTGTTTTTACGATTATTTTATGCGATTCCAGTTGTCTGTTTATTTCTTTGAATAGTGGCTCATAATCTTTTGCTTTTGCCATCATCGTCTTAAATCGAGATAAAGTACTATGGTCTGGTGCTACTTGGTCGATATGCAAGCCACAAAAGTAACTGAAGAAATGCTGTCATTGACCCGATCTTCCACTTCATAATCGCTTAGACCACACCAGGTTTGTAGTAAACTCATTTTAAAAAGAAGTAATCCACTATGACTTGGCTTTCCCGTAGCGCTTAGACCTTTGGTGTAGTGCTTTTTTATAACTTCTATAATTGGGTGCCAGTCTAAAAGAGTATTGATCTGTGTGAAAAATGTCCGATTTATCTTGCGTGAACACAAATACTATCGGCTAAGGTTGGTTGTCTTACTGATTCCATACATAAAAGATACGAAATCTCTCAAAAGCAAACAACACCTTGCAACGGTCTTTATATATGAAAAAGGGTCAGACTTTAAATAAAAGTGGCTAAGTTCTAGGTAGTACAGCAAACTGTTGGTTTTATAGGCCCATTCCTTAAGTATAACACTGAACTGAAACAAAATATAGCGTTGGTTCTTATCGGTCCAAGTATATTAGCACCTTTCGAACCTTTAAAATGCTGTTTCAATTAGAACTTAGCCATAAAAGTCAAACCCTCGTTATTTATAACTTACACACTTAACGGGATAGTGTCATTTTTAAAAACTACAAGTCTTAATTTCAGTAACCCGTAAGGTATTTACCATACCCTTATCTTTTATTGGCATTGCCGCTAAACTGATCAACATATCGCCAACCTCTAAAAATCCTTTTTTACAAGCTATATTATTTACATCTTCAATGGTCTCATCAGTAGATACGTACTTGTCATAATAAAATGCTTTTACCCCCCAAAGCAAATTAAGCTGGGTCAATATTCTTTTGTTGGATGTAAAGACCAAAATATGTGCACTGGGCCTCCAAGCTGATATTTGAAAAGCGGTATACCCACTATTGGTCAAGGTAGAAATAGCTTTCGCTTTAATTTCATTCGACATAATGGCCGCATGGTAACACACCGCCTTGGTAATATATCTGTTCGTTCGAATATGTGGTGGGTCATGGGGCACACTGATAAGATTCGAATTCTCGACACTCCGCAAGATGCTCGACACTTTTTCTATTACCTCAACAGGGTAGTTGCCAACAGAAGTCTCCCCTGAGAGCATAACCGCATCAGCACCGTCCATTACAGAGTTGGCGACATCATTTACCTCGGCCCTTGTTGGGGTAAGGCTCGTAATCATGGTTTCCATCATCTGGGTAGCTATGATTACCGGTATTCTGGCCTTCTTGGCACGTAAGACCAATTGCTTTTGTATTAAGGGTACTTCTTGGGCAGGAACCTCAACACCCAAATCACCCCGTGCTACCATTAGCCCGTCACAATACGATACGATTTTATCAATGTTCTCAACTGCTTCCGGTTTTTCAATCTTGGCTATTATTGGAATTTTGTATTCTGAATGCTCTTTGATAATATTTTGAAGATCAATGAGATCTTGACTGAACCGAACAAATGATAGGGCTATCCAATCCACATCCAAGGAAATGGCGAAAATGGCGTCTTTTACATCTTTTTCGGTCAATGCGGGCAATGAAATATCGGTGTTGGGCAAGTTGACCCCTTTTTTAGATTTCAACGGCCCACCCTGAACCACTTTGGTCTTGACCTGGTCCTTACCATTTGTCGAAACCACTTCAAACATTAATTTTCCATCATCCAACAAAATATGCTCTCCTGGTTTTACATCTTCCGGAAATTTCGCATAGTTCATATATACTTTTTCAGCGGTGCCCTCAAACGGCTCACCTGTAACAAAGGTAATTTCGTCACCTGACGCAACAACCACTTCTTCCGCCATTACACCAACCCGCAATTTGGGGCCCTGCAAATCTGCAAGAATCGAAGTGAAGACCTGCATCTCTTCATTTAACTCTCGAATCATCTTAATGCGGTCGGCAACGTCGTCATATTCAGCATGTGAAAAGTTTATTCTAAAGACATCCACACCCGCTTCTATCATTTTTCTCAACACTTCTTTGGTACTGGTAGCCGGCCCTAGGGTTGCTACTATCTTGGTCTTCTTTCTATTGGGCATTATTAAAAAATTAGGTTGTTTTTTGATTTCAGTTTATTGGTGTCCAAAATATATGCGGTTATCACTTTTGGTATGGTAAGCAAAGATTTTACTATCTCTTCTTCTAAATAGTCGTCATCATGCTCTATTTTTAAAAGATAATCGGCATCTTTAAACTCAGGTACTAAATAATGTGTCATATAAGAGGGTTCGTTCTTAAAAAGATCTGTTCGTGCCAAGTTCTCTTCCTGTATAATATTGTTTACAAACAATGTCCAATAATTATCGGCACTACTATCCTTCCATTCAAAAATTGGAAAAGAAATATGATCTGAAAGATCTAAATCTTCCGAAGACCTCTTAAAATTAGACTTTAAACAAACGTTAAGACCATACACCATGGCATAGTCTTCCACGCTACTGTGCAGGGCTACCAAGGTGTAAATATCTTCGTAAAAATCATGGGTGATTTTGTGAACTGCCGCCATATAAGCACGAAACGGCAAATATAGGACTAATATTGAAAAAAGCCTAAGACAAGCAACGGTAAAGAAAGTTTTATGACAAACTACTGTTTAATAGTTAAATAAATGCCGAAAAATCAGGGAGTTCCCATCCTGCCCTGCAATGCGAAATAGGCTCTTTTTGATGCCCTTTCTTCCGCTTTTTTCTTAGAAGTTGCCCTAGCCTTTGCAATTACCTTGTTATCGATTGAAAGCTTAACGGCAAAATGTTTTAAACTATCATTGCCCGTGTCTTCATATACATTATAGTTGAACGGTATTTTCTTTTTTTGGCACCATTCGATTATCAAACTCTTATAACTGATGACCTTGCCCTCTAAAACCTCAATGTCAACATAAGGACCAATAACCCTTTCAGTAATGAATTTTTCGCAATACTTATACCCCTTATCTAAATATATTGCTCCGACCAAGGCTTCAAAAACATTACCATGAATATTGTCGCCAAAATGCGATTTTGGAATTCGACTTTCTACATATTCGATAAGGTTTAGGTCTTTGCCCAATTCATTAAGGTGTTCTCTACTTACTATTTTTGAGCGCATTTTTGTAAGGTAGCCTTCGTCACCTTCGGGCACCTCGTTGTATAGGTATTTTGAAATGATAGTCCCTAGCATTGAGTCACCCAAAAACTCTAACCGCTCATAGTTCATAGGGTTGCCCTGGTCGTCCTTTCTGTTGGTGGAACGATGTAAAAAAGCCTTCTTGAAAATTTGAAGGTTCTTTGGTTTAAAACCTAAAATTCTTGTTATTCCAGCAAAAAAATTCCCGTCTTCTTTAGAATGGGAATTAAATAAGTTGGAAGGAAAATTCATTTGAACTATTAACTGATTTTCTTGAAAGCCACACAGGCATTATGCCCGCCAAACCCAAAGGTATTGCTCAATGCCACATTTACTTCCCTTTTTTGAGCCTTGTTCAGGGTCAAATTCAATTTTGGATCGATATTTTCATCTATTGTAGTATGATTGATGGTAGGTGGCACAATACCATGCTTCATTGCTAAAATGGAAGCAATTGCCTCTATGGCGCCTGCTGCCCCAAGCAAATGCCCAGTCATAGATTTTGTTGAGTTGATATTGATATTGGGTGCATGATCGCCAAATACTTGCGAAATGGCTTTTAGTTCTGCCACATCACCCAATGGGGTCGACGTACCGTGCGTGTTTATAGCGTCAATATCTTCTGGTTTCAGACCTGCATCTCGTAAACAGTTCTCCATGACCCTAATCACCCCCAAACCTTCAGGGTGCGGTGTGGTCATGTGGTAGGCATCACTCGACAGTCCGCCACCCAAGACCTCCGCATATATTTTTGCGCCTCTTGCCTTGGCATGTTCATATTCTTCTAGAACCAAAGCCCCTGCTCCCTCACCCAAAACAAAGCCATCACGGGTAGCATCAAAAGGTCTTGATGCTGTTTCAGGAGTGTCATTTCTAGTTGAAAGTGCCCTCATGGCACCAAACCCACCCATACTTGAAATGGTAACCGCGGCCTCGCTTCCTCCACTGATAATTACATCACAATAGCCCAAACGAATGTTGTTGAGCGCATCGATCATTGCATTGGAAGATGAAGCACAGGCCGAGACCGTAGTATAGTTTGGCCCCATAAAACCATATTTTATCGAGATATTTCCAGGGGCAATGTCTGCTATCATTTTAGGTATAAAAAAAGGGCTGAACTTTGGTGTGCCATCGCCATCTGCAAAATTAAGCACCTCGTTCTGAAAAGTTTCGGTACCGCCTATACCAGCGCCCCAAATGACGCCTACGCGAAATTTGTCAATGGCATCCAGATCCAATCCTGAATCTAAAATTGCCTCATCAGAAGATACTAAGGCATACTGCGAGAACTTGTCTAGTTTTCGTATTTCTTTTCTATCAAAAAAATCTTCTGCATTATAGTTCTTTAGTTCACAGGCGAATTTTGCCTTGAATTTATCAGCATCGTAATGGGTAATATTGGCCGATCCACTTTTTCCATTGACCAATCCGTTCCAATACTCCTCAATGGTGTTCCCTATAGGTGTTAGGGCACCCAAACCTGTAACTACAACTCGCTTTAACTGCATTGTACCCAATTTAATACTATTTATAAGTTAAGCGTAAATTAAAAAAAAAATCCATGCGACATGGTAACCGCATGGATAATTTTAAATCTTGTCTAATTTAAGACGTCATAAAGATTACTTTGCTTCTTCTATATAGCTTATGGCCTGGCCAACTGTTGCGATATTCTCTGCTTGATCGTCTGGTATTTGAATATCGAATTCTTTTTCGAATTCCATAATCAACTCAACGGTATCTAACGAGTCTGCTCCTAGGTCGTTGGTAAAACTGGCTTCTGTTACTACTTCGTTCTCATCAACTCCCAATTTATCAACGATGATAGCTTTAACTCTTGATGCAATGTCTGACATAATAATATTTGGTTTAAAAAATTAAATTCTTGGCAAAAATAAAAAACTTTGGATTAATAACACCATTTGTCGTTAAAATGTCTTGTAATTTAAGAAATTTAAACGCAAGAGTGTTATTTTAGCCCTAAATAGTGTCTTGCCGAAAACACATCAAAATTAGAAAATTAAATTTTCATCAAAAATAATTTTTTTCATAAAATTTGTCTGTTACCGGCCAGGCACTAAAATAATTCTACTCAGGTAACGCTTTTTCTTTCATGAAAAATATTGTTCTTTTTGCTTCTGGTTCTGGTTCTAATGTTGAAAACATAGTGCAGTACTTTCGTAAAAGGCCAAACATCACTATAGCCATGGTCCTTACTAACAAAAGCGATGCCAAAGTTTTGGATAGATGCAATAGGCTTAAAATCAATGGGTTGTATTTCAATAAACATGCATTTTACCAAACAGACTGCGTGTTGAACCTATTAAAATCTTCTAAGCCCGACTTAATTGTTCTTGCTGGTTTTCTGTTGAAAATACCAAAAAACATTATTCGAAATTTTCCTAATAAGATCATTAATATACACCCAGCACTATTACCAAAGTATGGTGGCAAAGGAATGTATGGCATGCGTGTTCACGAAGCTATAAAGGCCAACAATGAAACAGAAACCGGCATTACCATACATTATGTAAATGAAAACTATGACGAAGGGGCACTAATTCATCAAGCAAGAACAATAATTTCACCTGATGATAATGTAGCGGCCATTGCACAAAAGGTTCATGAATTGGAATATGACCATTTCCCTGAAATAATCGATACGTTATTAGCGGGGCAGTAATGGCAAAAAAAACAAAATTCTATACCGTTTGGAAAGGAAAAAAACCGGGCATTTATTCTACTTGGAAAGATTGCAAGGCAGCCATTACCGCATATAAAGGTGCCCAATATAAATCTTTCGCAACTTTCGATGAAGCCAAAAAGGCATTCAACGGAAACTATGGGGAGTACAAGGGCAAGAAAAAAACAGGTTCGGGACTTACGCAAGAGCAGCTACTGAAAATAGGGCAACCAAATTATCATTCTATTTCTGTGGACGCAGCGTCAAGTGGCAACCCTGGAGTGATGGAGTATCAGGGCGTTGATACAAAAACCAAAAAAAAACTCTTTAAACAGGGGCCTTTCCCACAAGGCACAAACAATATAGGTGAATTTTTGGCATTGGTGCACGGGCTCGCCTTCTTGAAAGAAAAGAACAGTGACCGTATTATATATACCGATTCAAGAACGGCAATGAGCTGGGTAAGAAAAAAAAAATGCAACACCAAATTGGTAGAGACCGAAAAGAACAAAGGCCTTTTCAATTTGGTTCGACGTGCGATTGTATGGTTGAAAACAAATTCATACAACACACCGATCGTAAAATGGGAAACTAAGGCTTGGGGCGAGATACCTGCCGATTTTGGGAGAAAGTAAAGTGGGTTAAAATACTGGAAGTCCGTTTACACTCTTTCTTTATTATTTGATATAAACACCCTTGTCAAATGGAAAATCAAAACTGTATATTTGCAGCAAATTAATCAAGATTAATGGGTAAACTTTTAATTGTGGGCACTGTTGCCTTTGATGCCATAGAAACTCCTTTTGGAAAAACTGACAAAATATTGGGCGGTGCGGCAACCTTTATCAGCTTGGCGGCTTCTCAATTTAACGTAGACTCTGCAATAGTATCAATAGTCGGAGATGATTTTCCACAAGAATACCTAGACCTTTTCATAAGCAAGAACATCGATATCTCAGCTCTGGAAATCGTAAAGGGGGGCAAAACCTTTTTCTGGAAAGTAAAATACCATAATGACCTTAATTCTAGAGACACCTTGGTTACGGAGCTCAATGTTCTGGCCGATTTCAAGCCCGTTGTTCCAGAACATTTTAAGGATGCCGATGTGGTGATGCTGGGTAACTTGCACCCCAATACCCAAATGAGTGTAATCGACCAAATGCAAAAAAGACCAAAATTGATTATCTTGGACACCATGAACTTTTGGATGGACAATGCTTTGGATGATCTATTGAACGTCATAAAACATATTGATGTCATTACCATAAACGATGAAGAGGCCAGACAGTTGACCAATGAATACTCTTTGGTAAGAGCGGCTCGAAAAATTCAAAAAATGGGTCCAAAATACGTAGTCATCAAAAAGGGAGAACACGGTGCGCTTCTTTTTCACGACAGTAATATTTTCTTTGCTCCTGCCCTGCCTTTAGATGAAGTTTTTGACCCTACAGGAGCTGGTGATACCTTTGCCGGTGGTTTTTCAGGTTATTTAGCGGCTACCGATAATAGTTCTTATGAGAACATGAAAAATGCTGTCATACACGGTTCGAACCTAGCCTCGTTCTCTGTAGAACGATTTGGAACCGAACGAATGGAGGGCCTTGAACGGAGCGAGGTGAACAAGAGATTGCACCAATTTAAAGCACTGACACAATTTGACATTGAGCTACAATAAATATCCACACACGCCCCAAAAATTTGGGGCTTTTTTAATATCTACAAATAATGAGTGACGCTATCAAGCACGAATGTGGTATATCGATAATACGATTGTTAAAACCATTGGAATACTACAAAGAGAAATACGACACTGCTTTTTATGGGGTCAACAAAATGTACTTGATGATGGAAAAGCAGCATAACCGTGGCCAAGACGGCGCAGGTTTTGCGAGTATTAAATTAGATATGAATGCAGGCGAAAGATACATGAGCCGTGTACGTTCAAATACCCAACAGCCCATACAAGATATTTTTGCCCAGATCAACGACCGTATCAATACAACACTAAAAGAACACCCTGAATATGTTGATGATGTGGCTCTACAGAAAAAGAACATTCCCTATATAGGTGAGTTATTACTTGGCCATGTTCGCTACGGCACATTTGGCAAAAACAGTATTGAGAACGTTCATCCATTTATAAGACAAAACAACTGGATGCACCGTAACCTTATAATTGCGGGCAACTTTAACATGACCAACGTAAATGAGCTTTTTGATAATCTGGTACAGTTGGGGCAACACCCAAAAGAAATGGCCGATACGGTTACCGTCATGGAAAAAATAGGTCATTTTTTAGATGATGCCGTAGCAAAACTATACAAACAGATTAAAAAAGAAGGGTTTACCAAACAAGAAGCTTCCCCAATTATTGCCAATCGATTAAAGGTTTCAAAAATACTAAGAAGGGCCGCAAAGAATTTTGATGGTGGCTATGCCATTGCCGGATTGTTGGGCCATGGAGACTCTTTCGTGCTCCGTGATCCGGCGGGCATCAGGCCTGCTTACTTCTATCGTGATGACGAAGTTGTCGTTGTTGCCTCAGAAAGACCGGCAATTCAAACCGTTTTCAATGTACCGTACGAAGATGTCAAAGAATTGGACCCCGGTCATGCCATCATCATCAAAAAAGATGGGAATTCAGCCATTAAACGAATTCTGGAGCCGACCGAAAGAAAGGCCTGCTCTTTTGAGCGTATCTATTTTTCAAGAGGAAGCGATAAGGAAATTTATCAAGAACGCAAAGAACTGGGGAAATTGATTTTTCCGCAAATATTGTCGGCCATTTCCAATGATTTAAAAAACACGGTATTCTCCTATATTCCCAATACGGCAGAAACATCGTTCTTTGGTATGGTAAAGGAAGCCCAAAATTATTTAAACAAAAAGAAAGAAGAACAGATCCTCTCAATAGGTTCAAAAATAACCAGAGACCAGCTACATGAAATTTTAGATGTGCGCCCCAGAATAGAAAAAGTAGCCATAAAAGACGCTAAACTCAGAACTTTCATAACCCAAGATAGTAGTAGAGATGATCTGGTAGCCCACATATATGACATTTCTTACGGCTCGGTCAATGTTGGTGACAACCTGGTCATTATTGATGATAGTATTGTTAGGGGCACTACACTAAATAAAAGTATTCTACGTATACTTGATAGGCTCTCACCCAAAAAAATTATAGTGGTGTCATCCGCCCCACAAATACGCTATCCTGATTGTTACGGCATCGATATGGCCAAATTAGATGATTTTATAGCATTTAGGGCCGCATTGGCCCTACATAAAGACAATGGCACTATGGCGATTGTAGATGTTATTTATGCCAATTGCTTGAAGCAGATAAATTCAAACCCCAAAGATGTAATCAATTATGTAAAAGAGTTCTACGCTCCTTTCACCGCCGATGAAATTTCAGTAAAAATCGGGCAGTTACTTAGCCCTGTAGATATTAAGGCCGAAGTTCAGATTATTTACCAGACGATTGAGCACCTGCACCAAGCATGCCCCAAAAATCTCGGCGACTGGTATTTTACGGGAAACTACCCGACCGCTGGTGGAAATAGGGTGGTAAATCGTGCCTTCATTAATTTTTACGAAGGAAAGAACGAAAGGGCATACTAACTGTTTTTTCGATGAAATACACAATTTTATGCATTTCATCGATAATTATCGACATTCAGCGGTTTTTTGATAGCTAAAGAAACTTCACACCTATTTTAGCCCTACCATAGCATAAGTAGGTTAAGTTCATGGTAAGATTTGGGGAAAAAGGCGGAGCATTGCTCCGTCTTTTTATTTTTTTAAATCCCTATAAAATACAAGCCTTTTCTTTACTCCCCATAAGATAATAATTCATAAATAGCATTTCATCCATACTTATGGAAGTTCATCTAAAACCTTTCTTTTTTTGGTGGTTTATACTCTATTTTTGAAAAACCATAGCATAAGTAGGTTAAGTTCATGGTAAGATTTGGGGGAAAAGGTAGGGCTTCGCCCTGCCTTTTTTATTGCTCAAACCCTATTATTTAACAAGGTTAACCGCCCTTTTCACAAATTAAATCTGCATTTTGTAAAAATAATCGCTCCTAAAAAAGAGCAAAATTTCTTTTTTATTTCCTCCAATACCAGTAATTTAGTATCGCCATAGCATAAGTAGGTTAAGTTTATGGTAAGATTTGGGACGAAAAGGGTGGAGACTTCTCCGCCCTTTTCTATTTTCGGCAAAAACAAAAAACCACCAAAAGGTGGTTTTCAATTTTAATATTTACTCTTCTAAATCAAAGATTTAATCCTATTTGTTCGCAGCATAAAGTTCCGCGACCTTACCCCAGTTGATTACATTGAAAAAAGCATTTATATAATCAGGTCTTCTGTTCTGGTAATTCAAATAGTAGGCATGTTCCCAGACATCCAATCCTAAAATTGGGTGGCCCCCACAACCTGTGTTCGGCATTAAAGAGTTGTCTTGGTTGGGTGTAGAACAAATCTCTACCGCACCCCCTTTGTGCACACAGAGCCAAGCCCAGCCCGAACCGAATCTTGTGCCAGCAGCGCTACTGAACTTGTTCTTGAACTCTTCAAAAGAGCCAAAAACGCTATTTATAGCTTCTGCCAGTTCGCCTGACGGGTTTCCACCACCGTTTGGTGACATAATCGACCAGAATAAAGAGTGGTTGTAAAAACCCCCACCATTGTTTCTTACGCCACCGTTCGACATATCAAGGTTGGCTAAAATATCTTCGATCGATTTGCCTTCCAAATCAGTTCCTTGTATGGCGTCGTTCAATTTTGTGGTATAGCCATTGTGGTGTTTGGTATGGTGAATTTCCATTGTTCTTGCATCTATATGGGGTTCCAACGCATCATATGCATAGGGTAATTGCGGTAGTTCAAAAGCCATGTTTCTTATGTTTTAAATTAAGGTACTGTTTTCCCAAATTTACATATATAATATAATTAATAGTCGCAAACGGTTGTATATTTCTTATTTTGCGAGCAAAAACCAGTGCTGGAGACTCCCTTTAAAATATATAGTGCCTCGGCTGGTTCTGGCAAGACCTACACCTTGGCCAAAGAGTACCTTAAGATTATTCTTTCTTTAAACAAGGGATACAAACAAATTTTAGCTGTGACATTTACCAATAAAGCGGTAAATGAAATGAAAGAGCGTATTCTTGGCAATCTGTTTGAATTTAGCCAAACCTATGCTATTGACAATGCCCCGGCCATGTTTGTTGACCTTATCAGAGAACTTCAGATCAGTGCTTCGGATCTGCAAAAAAAATCAGCAACTACCCTCAAAGAAATACTTCACAACTATGCCTTCTTTGATATTTCAACGATTGATAAGTTCACGCATCGTCTCATCCGCACTTTTGCCAAGGACCTTAAATTGCCACAAAACTTTGAAGTTGTTCTAGACACCGATTTGTTATTGAACGAAGCTGTATCAAGGCTTATCAATAGAGCGGGCAGTAATTCTAAATTGACCAAGGTGCTCATTGATTTTGCTTTAGAGAAAATCGATGATGACAAAAGTTGGGACATCACCATGGATCTTAACAAAACAGGAAAGCTCTTGTTCAACGAAACCCACGCAAAACACCTGAAAAGGTTTGTGCATAAAGAAATAGATGATTTTCTTGGTTTAAGAAAAGTGATTTTAGGCAACATAAGACAACTCGAAGAACAAGCCCTCTCAAAATGCAAAGAGGTACTACAGCTTATCGATGAGACAGGTTTGCAACCTACCGATTTTCCGCGTGAAACGCTCCCCAACCATTTCAAGAAAATAATCAAAGGCGAATTTTCTCCAAATAAACTTTACAACAACCAACTAGAGCAGAATCTAAATAACGGCAAGCTGTTAAAGTCTGGGGTAGCACTGCCATCAGAAGAACTGGTCTTTACTATTTTAGGTTTTTACCTAAATGTCAAAACGTTGATCTACGAAAGGGCTTTTTTAAATAACGTTTACAAAAATATTGTTCCCTTAACGGTTCTAAATGCCATTCAACAAGAAGTAAAAGCTATTGAAGTCGATCGTGATCAAATATCGATCTCAGAATTCAACGCCATAATCTCAAACGAAATAAAAGACCAGCCTGCGCCATTTATCTATGAACGCTTGGGCGAAAAATACCGTCATTATTTTATCGATGAATTTCAAGACACCTCTGAAATGCAATGGAACAACCTTATTCCGTTAATCGGCAATGCCTTAGAAGGTGAGGATCTTCAAGGAAGAAAAGGATCCCTATTTTTGGTCGGTGATGCCAAACAGGCTATTTATCGATGGCGGGGCGGAAAGGCCGAACAGTTTTTAAACCTGGTTGATTTATCTACAAATCCGTTTGTAATCTCCCCAAACATTGAAAATCTACCTTCAAATTTTCGTAGTCATGAAGAAATTATAAAATTCAACAATGATTTTTTCACCACCACCAGCTCTTTTTTAAACCATGAACAATATCTAACCCTGTTTGAAGAAGGAAACCAGCAAGGTTACAATACCAAAAAAGGAGGCCTGGTACAACTTACCTTTATAGAAGCCGATGTTGATGAACCCATTGATGACAAATATGGTAAAGAAGTGTTGAGGTCGATTAACGAAGTGTTGGAAAAAAAGCATCCGTACAAAGATATTTGCATCTTGGTCAGGGGCAACAAAGAAGGGGTGTTGTTGGCGAATTTTTTAACGCAAGAGCATATTCCGATCATATCCTCAGAAAGCTTACTCCTCAAAAGCAGCTCGAATGTTACTTTTCTCATTAATTTACTATACCACCTAAATGACCTCGAAAACAGGGCGGTCATCTACGAATTGCTGGTTTTTTTATCCACTGAAAAAGAAAGGCGCCATCAGTTTATAGCGCAACATCTTGAAAATCCATCCGATTTGCTACAAACCTGTTATGGGTTCGAAATAGATCATTTAAAACAAAAATCTACTTATGATCTGCTTGAATCTGCCATTAAACAGTTTGATCTCGCGCCAAGTTCAGATGCGTACATCAATTATTTAATGGACACTGTACTAGAGGTAGAGCAGAAAGAGGGCACGGGTATATTTACTTTTTTAAGTTATTGGGAGAAGAAGAAGGACAAGCTGAGCATTACCGCACCCAAAACTATCAATGCGGTACAGATCATGACCATACACAAGGCAAAGGGGTTGGAGTTTCCCATTGTTATTTTCCCTTATGCGAATTCGAACATATACAAAGAAATAGACCCAAAATTATGGCTGCCTGTTCAAGAAGAAGGTTTTAGTGGCTTTGGAGAGGTATTAATAAGTAAGAAACAAGAAGTAGCAACATATAGTGAATCAGCTAAAATTCTATTTGAAGAAGAGCAGCATAGGCTAGAGTTAGATGCTTTTAACGTACTCTATGTTGCCTTGACCCGTGCCGTAAAGGCCCTTTATATCATCACTAAAAAAGACCTGACTTCGAAAGGAGCCCATAAAACAGATCATTATTCAGGTCTGTTCATTCATTATTTAAAAGAAAAAGGACTGTGGACTGAAGAAAGGACAAATTATCTTTTTGGTGTGTTAGGTAACTATAAGGAAGCCATTTCACTGCCAGAACAAGAAATCATTCCTTTTCAATACACCAATAAAGAAAGAGCTGGTTTCAGAATTCTAACCAAATCAGGCTCACTTTGGGATACCGAGAGGGAAGATGCCCTTACCAAAGGAAACCTCATACATTATGTTATGGGTTTTATAGAAACCGAAAAAGATATAGATGATGCTTTAAATGCCGCACTGCGAAACGGAAGTATTTCTACGGATGAAATCGAGACTTTAAAAACCAAAATTTATGAGATTATTCACCACCCTGAACTACTACCTTATTATAAAGAAGGGATTATTATCAAAAACGAAAAAGATATAATTACCCACGACGGGCATTTTATGCGCCCAGACAGAGTGGTCATCAAAGATAATAAAGCGACCATAATCGATTACAAGACCGGCAAACAAGATTCAAAACACAAAGAACAACTATATGGTTATGCCGATGCGCTACAGTCAATGGGCTATTCCATAAAAGGTAAAATCATTATATATGTCAATGAGGAAATAACTTTGGACTATATATCACTACTGTCCGGTTGAGCAAGATACTAATTTAGCGTAGACCTTGATATACCTGGTGTAAACGTTCATTGAACTATTTTTCGATTTGAAATGATCTGTCGTCGAGGCCATCTAGTTTTGCCATATGAATCAAGCAGGACGGTATTATCTCAGATATTGGACTTCGTTTCCAAATACGAGTTCGATAAATATGTAAAAAAGTACAAGGGAGACTATCGAGTAAGAAGCCTTTAGCTGTTGGGACAATTCATTGTAATGTCATTTGAGCCCTTTGTATTGGTTGAAAAAACGTTGTAGGTCACTAAAATACATCAATTAATCTATGTACAGCTAGAAAAAAACAGGAAATTGATTTTGTTAATACTATTTAACATCTTACATTTGCCGTTAATAAACCTTAAACTTAAAAATCTGAACATGAAACATCTTAGCAAATTAATGGTTGTTGCCCTACTAGTAGTAGGTTTCAACAACGTTCAAGCTCAAGACGCAAACAACCCCTGGCAGGTTAGTTTTGGAGCTAATGCCATTGACGTTTACCCAACTGGTGACGTGAGTACTTTTGGTGATGAGCTTTTCAACGCAGCTGACCACTGGAACATTCTTCCTTCAATTTCTTATATTGGCGTTTCCAGATCGGTAAGCGATGGATTTTCTGTTGGTGTCAGAGGTTCTTTGAACAAAATAAGCAAATGGGGCGATGTGACCGTTGATGATCTTTCGCACTATGCTTTAGATGGTACATTAAAATACAATTTTCTTAATGGTAAGACCATTGACCCTTTCTTAGAGATAGGTGGTGGTTACACTTGGATCGATGAAATTGGTGCAGGTACGGTTAACGCTGGAGTTGGTGTCAACTTTTGGTTTTCTGAAAATATAGGTCTTACGGTTCAAACAGGATACAAGCACGCATTCGAAGACTATTTGGCAAAGCACTGGCAACACATGGCCGGTATAGCCATTAAGTTCGGTGGCACCGATACAGACGGTGATGGCATCTACGATAAAGATGATGCTTGCCCCGAGGTTGCTGGTTTGGAGGCTTTCAACGGTTGCCCAGATGCTGACGGCGATGGCATTGAAGACAGTAAAGACAGTTGTCCGAACGAAGCTGGTTCAAAAGAAATGAACGGTTGTCCGGATGCTGATGGTGACGGAGTTGCTGATAAAGATGATGCTTGCCCGAACGAAGCCGGTCTTGCTGCTTTAGCTGGTTGCCCAGATGCTGACGGTGACGGCGTAGCTGATAAAGATGATGAGTGTCCGAACGAAGCTGGCCCTGCCGAAAACAAAGGATGCCCATGGGCTGATAAAGACGGTGATGGTGTATTGGACAAAGATGATAAATGTCCAGATGTTGCTGGTACTGTTGCCAACAACGGATGTCCTGAAGTAACAGAAGAAATTCAAAAGCAATTGAACGATTACGCTAAAACAATCTTGTTCGATACAGGTAAATCTTCTATTAAGGCTGAGTCTACTTCAGTAATGGTAGATATCATCAGAATTTTAGGTGAGTATCCTACTGCTAAGTTCTCAGTAGAAGGCCATACCGATAGTCAAGGTGGTGCTAAAACAAATCAAGCACTTTCTGAGTCAAGAGCCAATTCGGTCAGAGACTTCTTGACCAACGAAGGAATTAGTGCTGACAGGTTAACCTCAGTTGGTTTCGGTGAAGAGAAGCCTATCGCCACCAACAACACCAGAGCTGGCAGAAAAGAGAACAGAAGGGTAGAGATCAACTTAATAAAATAAGTCTTAATCTAATTCATAAAATAAAAGCTCCGCAAATGCGGAGCTTTTTTTATTTTTGCCTATGCTGAGTTTTCTCGAAGAAGTTATAGATCAGGTACGAAAAGAACATCAAAATCTTGAAGATGTCGTTTTTGTACTACCCAACAAAAGGGCAGGAAGCTTTTTAAGAAACGCAATAGCCCTTACCACAGAAAGAACAAGCTTTTCTCCTGAGATATATAGCATTGAGGGTTTTATTGAAAAAGTGTCAGGTTTGACCTATGCAACAAACACCCAACAACTGTTCGAACTTTATACGGCCTATCTAAAAGGCAGTACACAAAAAAAAGACAATTTCTTTAGTTATTCAAAATGGGGCCAGGCCTTAGTACAAGATTTCAACGAAATAGACCGCTATCTAATACATACTGAAAAGCTATTTTCAAACCTTTCAGCTATTCAGGAAATCAACCATTGGTCTTTGCAGGCCGAAAAAACCAAGATGATCGAGGATTACCTCACATTTTGGAACAATCTTGAACAACTCTATACCAGTTTTAATGAAAATCTTTTAAATCAAGGCCTTGGGCACCAAGGACTGGTTTATCGCCACGCCTGTGAAAATATTGACTCCTATCTCAAGTCAAATAGCGATAAAGCGTATGTTTTTATTGGTTTCAACGCCCTTAATGCCGCTGAAAGCCAAATCATTCAAACCATTTTAAAAACCGCTAAGTCAGATATCTATTGGGATACTGATGCATACTTTTTAGATGACCCTATACATGATGCGGGGTTTTTCATTAGAAACCACAAACGAACATGGCCACACTTTGCAGTGCATAAATTCAAAGGAATTGGCACCAATTACAGCACTAAAAAAAACATTCAAATTACGGGTATCCCTAAAAATGTTTCACAGGCGAAGTATGTAGGTGGAATTTTAAAAAAACTGGCACAACAAAGTCCTGGATCCCTAAAAAACACCGCAGTTGTCTTGGCCGATGAATCATTGCTAAACCCCATACTCAACGCTGTACCTTCAGAAATAGAAGCCGTTAACATTACCATGGGCTACCCCTTGAACAAAACTCCATTAGCGAGTATGTTCGACCAATTTATTGAACTGTACATACATCGAGAAAAAGAAGGCTGGTTCTATCAAAATATACTTTCCTTTTTATCGCATCCGTACATACACGAACTGTTGAACAACAAAGAGGTAAATGGTGCAATCTTGTTAAGCGATACTATAAAAAGCAAAAATTGGACTTACATAAATCCGTCTAAAATAAAATCAATAGCAAACACCCATTCAAATCTCTTGTTGCTCTTTTTCAGTGAAGAACTCTCACCAGCACAATTCATTAAACAGTGTTTGAAAATTATACAAGAGTTGAAACCACGGTTCACCAAAAAAGAAAACACCTTGGCCATAGAGTTTTTGTACCGCTTTTTTGGCTTGTTCAATCAGGTTCTAAGCCTTGTTCAAACGTATTCTTTTATCAACGACCTGAAATCGCTACAAAGCCTCTACAAAGAGTTATTGTCGATGGAGACTATAGATTTTCAAGGCGATCCCCTTGAGGGCCTACAGATTATGGGAATGTTAGAAAGTAGAAATTTAGACTTTGAGACCGTAATCATCACATCTGTCAATGAAGGTATATTGCCTGCGGGAAAATCAAACAATTCATTTATACCTTTTGACCTTAAAACAAGTGTTGGGCTACCTACTTATAAAGAAAAAGATGCCGTTTATACCTATCATTTTTATCGATTGTTGCAACGTGCCAAGAACATCTTCATTTTATATAATACAGAACCTGATGTGCTTGAAGGGGGTGAAAAAAGCAGACTCATTTTGCAACTATTGACCGACACTAATAAAACCAAGGATATCACTACAAAAGTGGCCACACCAAAAATAACCCCTACCATAAAAACCATACAATGTATTGAAAAGGATGGTAATCTGTTAGAATTAATAAGAAATCACGCCTGCAAAGGTTTCTCCCCAACCTCCTTAAGCAACTACATCAGAAACCCCATCGACTTTTATAAAAGAAACCTTCTTGGTATTGATGATACGCTCGAAGTCGAAGAAACCATTGCTGCGAGTACATTTGGTACGATTATTCATAACACACTAGAGGATCTTTACACTCCTTTTGTCGGCCAATACCTGTCTGAACAAAGTCTCGCCGGTTTAAAACCCAAAATACGTTCTTTGGTAAAAACCCATTTTGCCCAAAGCTATCTAGATGGTGATATCACCAGAGGTAAAAACCTGATAGCCTATAATGTGATTGTTCGGTATCTAGAAAATTTTATCAATTTAGAAATAAGGGAAACCAAAAAACACCAAATCAAGATTATCTCACTTGAAGAAAAGATGAGCATTGAACTAAACATTCCCGAGGTCGATTTTCCAGTTGTTTTAAAAGGGAAAATTGACCGAATCGATAGTGTAGATGGCCGATTCAGAATCATTGATTACAAGACAGGGAAAGTAGAATCAAAACATGTTGAAATCGTGGATTGGGGCGAAATTATATCTGAACACGATCATGGCAAGGCGTTTCAATTGCTGTGTTACGTGCTGATGTACAGTAATAAAAACCCAATAGACACTATTGAATCAGGGATCATCTCCTTTAAAAACCTTAGTGCAGGGCTACTTAGGTTTGCAACAAAAGACAAAAAAGGAAGTAGGGTAAAAAACAGCACCATAACCCAGGAAACCCTCTCCCTTTTTACCGACAAACTAAAAGAACTGATTTCAGAAATCTGT
>JAJRSY010000335.1 GCA_024278565.1 Bacteroidota bacterium | reverse complement strand
TATGGAACCGCCCAATTCCAATGTTAGTGGACTTCGGTAAACATACAAAGAAAATCAACTTTTGAATTCGTCGTTAACAGGGTATTTTGATTACAAATCAAGAGGAAGATATATGTAGAAGCCCCCTAACCCCCGAAGGGGGGGGATTCTCCAATCGAGCAAGAGTTCTCCGTTCGGGAGTTAGGGGGCTTCTACATATATCTTCCTCTTGATTTGTAATCAAAATACCCTGTTAACGACCAATTCAAAAGTTGATTTTCTTTGTATGTTTACCGAAGTCCACTAACATTGGAATTGGGCGGTTCCATATTCATAACATTATAAAAACACGAGATGGCAGATACGTATTACAACCCGGCAGATTTAAGAAAATTCAGTAAAATCACCGAGTGGAGCGAAGAACTGGGTACAAAATTCTTTGATTACTACGGGAAGGTTTTCGAAGAGGGTGCGCTCACCGCCCGTGAAAAATCACTGATAGCCCTAGCGGTATCACATGTGGTAAAATGCCCCTATTGCATCGATGCCTATACAAAAGACGGCCTGCAAAAAGGCATCACCAAAGAAGAGATGATGGAGGCAGTTCACGTAGGTGCCGCAATTGAAAGCGGAGCTACCTTGGTACACGGGGTTCAAATGATGAACAAGTACGATAAATTATCAATGTAAAGCCCCCTGAATCTCCAAAGGGAGAGCAATCGGAATGATCATCATCTAAAATCTTTACTTTATAAGTATGGCCACAAAATCATTGAACGCTAGGCAAGATGGTCTTGCACAGACCAATAAACAGTTGGATATTCTCAACGGAGGTGCTTTCGCTGATGGTGAGCTACCCTATTTTAAGGATAAAATTTCTGAGTTCGGGCATTTTCCGCTCCGTCCGAACAAATTGGAGGTTCTTCAGATCAATGTGGGCTATATGTGCAACCAAGTGTGTGAACATTGCCATGTTGATGCCGGACCTGACCGGAAAGAGATCATGACCCGAGAAACAATGCGACTATGCTTAGAGGTTATCAAGAATACCGGGGCGCATACCTTGGATCTGACCGGCGGCGCACCTGAAATGAACCCCGATTTCAGATGGTTTGTGGGGGAAGCCGCAAAAGCCGGTATACAAGACTTTATCGTGCGTTCGAACCTGACCATAATACGCGCCAACAAAAAGTACTACGATTTACCTGAATTCTTTAAAAAACACAATGTTCATGTCGTTTCCTCAATGCCGCACTATACCAGAGGAAAAACGGACAAGCAACGGGGTGACGGGGTTTTTGACAAATCAATAAAAGCGCTCCAAGAATTGAATGCCGTAGGTTATGGCCTGCCCGATAACAAGCTGCGACTTGATCTGGTATACAATCCGTCAGGAGCGTATTTACCGGGAGACCAAGCAGCCATGGAGCGGGATTTTAAAACGGCCCTAAAAGAAGATTTTGATATTCAGTTCCATACCCTCTTTGCCATTACAAATTTGCCCATTGCCCGTTTTTTAGATTATTTGATCGCTTCTGAAAACTATGAGGACTATATGTATGCTCTGGTAGAAGCCTATAACCCAGCGGCAGTACCTAACGTAATGTGCACCAATACAATCTCGATTAGTTGGGATGGTTGGCTCTATGATTGCGATTTCAATCAAATGCTCGGCTTGAAAGTGGCCAGTAAGGTGAAGCATGTCAAAGATTACAACGAAGACCTTTTGAACGACAGAAACATCATCGTATCACAGCATTGTTACGGCTGTACCGCTGGTGCCGGAAGCAGTTGTCAAGGTACAGTAGCCTCCTAGGTCTTTACCTTGCCTCACCCAGATCTGCCGAAAATGGCAGTTCTGACCTCTCCCAAGGAGAGGTAAAATAAGAAATCCTGCCTGGTGGCAGGCCCGCCCAAGGTAGAGCTTCGAAGAATTCTATCGATTAACACAAGTGGATTTTTATTGAGTTTTTGTGCAACACATCCATCCACATAAAACATTTTGAAAATTTACGAGTTATAATCTCAGACCTAACGGTCGGTTTAACCAAAAAAAATCCGATGCAGAAAAACCTGAAAAGCCTAGCCACGATGCAGCGCATGCAGTCCATTGGCCTAGAACTGTTTTACAAGAAAGGATACTACAACGCAAGTGTTGATGATATCTTAAAAGAACTCTCACTGTCAAAAGGGGCTTTCTATTATCATTTTGACTCAAAAGAGGATTTTTTGTTCAGATCATTCAAAATCTACTGGTACGTAAAACCTATAGTGCACTGATCGAACCCATTGAAGGGAATAAAAACCCCTTGGAGCTTATTACCTTCTGTTTTGAAAACGCTTTGAAAACGGCGGTGCACAATGAAATGGACCATGGTTTTCTTCTCAGCAATTTCATCAATGAGTTCAACGGAAGAAATGATAAGATCATGAAACACCTCAACGAAATTTTACGAATATGGGAAGTGGCCCTGGTTTCCGCCATTCAAAGGGGGAAATTCAATGGGTTTGTCGATCGGCATGTAGATGCCGAAGGTGTCGCAATTTATCTAATGGGCTCTTATATAGGTATTCGTACCTTGATGGTAGAAACCACCCCGTCTGCAAGAAAATACCGCTTTATGTCGCAATTGCGATACTATTTCAAATCTCTTGAGGCCAGGCACACAAAGGTCTAACGAACTAGTCCATCAGAGCGATCACTTTTTCTATTATATCTTTTGGCTGGATGGTCTGCATTGCTTTTTCATACCCCTCGGGCATCTTGTTGCCATAAACTGAAGTTGGTATCAAAGGAAATTTTTCTCGATCGGCCAAAATCGCATTATCGGCATCTTGCCCAAAAGGATAGAACCCAGCATACGGATGCGTCACACCCCATAGGGTAATAGTCGGAACACCGTACATTGCCGACAGGTGCGCATTGCCACTATCCATGGCCAACATGGTATCAAGGTTCGAAATCAAAGCGAGTTCTTCCCCAAGATCCAGCTTACCGGCAATACAGATACAGGAAGGATAACTCTTCTGCCATGCTGCAAATTGGCGTACCTCTTCTTTTCCTCCCCCAAACAATGCTATTTTAAACTTTTCGGTATTATTTAGGCTGCTGATCACCTCTTCCATCAGGCCCAACGGGTACATCTTACCCTTATAAGCGGCAAAAGGGGCTATCCCCAACCATCTTTTACTATCAGAACCCAAAAGTTCCAAGGTGTTCTTCCTCAAAGGCTGTTTGCCCAATAGTTTCACTTTTGACATATCCAAAGAAAAACCCAATTGCGCGAAAACAGCTGCATAACGTTGGTGGGTTGTTCTTAAAGGTTTGAAAACCTTATTCGTTGCCTTGGTCAGTGCTTTTTTTTCAGCCCTTCCCTTATCGATCTGAATGAAAGAAACAGACGGTGCCAACCGAAAATAAAATTTTAGGATAGTACTGCGCAATACATGGTGCAAATCAGCCACAGCGTCTATTTTCAACGCTTTCAGCTCTTTGTACAGTTTCCAAAGTCCGAAAATGCCTTTGTGCTTTCCCTTTAAATCAGCCTCAAATACCTCTACATTGGGCAGTTCTGAAAACATAGGTTCAAAAAAAGACCTTGTAAGTACTGTAATCTTCAAATCGGGATATTGCTGTGCCAAGGCTAAAAGAACGGGTGCCGTCATTGCGACATCACCCATGGCGGAAAACCGAATTACCAAAAGGTGTTTTTCATGATTCATGATTGGGTAGGTTACTTCAGACCACGAAGAACCGGATTCAGTTCGTCGTCATTGTACATCTTCATTTGTTTGTAGACTTTCATGTATTTGTTACCGCTTTCAATATCAGAAATCAATTGGTCAATAGCGGTTGATAGATCCTGTTTTTGCTCTAATAAAACCCCAAGTTTTTGTTTGCAATTTTTCGTGTGCTCAGGTGATGCGTCGGTACGGGTAGCCTCTTCGTTCATATGATACACCTTTAATGCTAAGATTGACAACCTATCAATCGCCCATGCAGGGCTCTCGGTATTTATAACTGCAGTATCGGCCACTTTTACCGATTGGTATTTGTTTAGAAAATAGCTGTCAATATATTCTACCAAATCTGTTCGGTCTTGATTACTTGCATCTATTTTCCGTTTTAATGCCAGTGCTGAAACTGGGTCGATATTAGGGTCGCGAATAATGTCTTCATAGTGCCATTGTACCGTATCGATCCAATTTTTTCGATAGAGTAAGTGGGCTATGTCATCTTTGGGGTATGGATTGTCGATAGATTGGTTCACATCATCATTGATATGGTACTTTGCTATACTTTTCTCAAAAATATTGAATGCAAATTTGCTGAACATCTGTATAAAGATTTTATACAAAGTTAAGCAATAGCCGCTGGTAAATAGTCTAAGACAAATGAAATTTTGAAGCCAAGAAAAAACAATGCCTTTTTATTTGGAAAAGTCTTTCTGGTGCCTTCAAGAATAAGGCTTTATGTTGTTTGTAGCGGGTAGCTCAATGAGTCTGCCATGCTTGCGACAGGCCTGCCTGCCGGACAGGTAGGTAGACCGGTAAGACCTACTGAGGGTAACGCAGAAAATAGAACTAATAAAATTACCCACTATATTCGACATAGAGCCAATAATAATCGGCATACCTACACGTGTTCCAATATTATTTATTGACCATAGTGACAACAAATACTAAAAACGGAACTATGATAGCCGTCATTAATACTATTTCTTTGATATTTGGCTTTTTTATGGCCTCAACAAAATTGGTCATAAATACTACAGTTGGAAAAAAAAGTACCATTATCGGATAGACGCCTTGCGAAGCTGTTAATACATTTAAAACCAGTCCGATTAAAAAATAAAGTGCAATCAACCTCACAGTTACTATTTTGCCCAAACCTACTTTACCCAACCTTATGAAGGTAAATATGCCTGCTACCATAGTTAATACAACATAAGCGATTAATTTGAAGTTAGTGGCTTGATCTAAAAAATATAGCGAATTTTTCTCAAAGGAAAACCGGTAATGTTCAGATAAAAAAGAAGTGCTGTCGGCTAGTAACAAAACACTATAGCCAATCATAAAAACCGTAAAAACACCAGCTAACGGCACCAACCAATTTCTACTGTTTTTTGGTTCGTAAATGTAAATGGCTATAAAAACCAAAATGAGGTACAGCACTGCCCATTGATAGAAAAGGCTAGCGACCATAATCAACATTGTGGCATCGAAAATTTTAAGTTTTGTGTTTTTTAAAGACCGTAGACTAACGATCCTTCTCATGGCCAACAAAAGAAACAAACTGCAGAAAATTGTGTTATAGTCCATTAATGTCTCTGAAAAAACCATTATCAACATGGCGTAAAACAACATAGCGAACGAGTTTGTGTCGTTAAGCTTGTTTCTTTTAATGACAAAATCAACAATGAAAACACTGAACAACAAAACCCCCAAAATGAGGGACTGCACCAATAGTTCTATGGGCAGATAGCCCATATCGAACCTCAAAAAATGTACAACCCAATATAAAACAAACAAAAAAGAAAGAACTATGATGTAGTTGATGGGTTTTGTTTTTCCGAAAATGGTTGAAATCATCTTAACTTTTTATACTTTTGTGTGGTAAATATACTATATCATGAAAGCATTTTTTGAAGGCATCAACGATTTATTCGTAAACGTACTTTTTGCACCCTATGATTTTTTTAGATTTATGGAGAGTTGGTGGACAGCTAATACCGTCAACTGGGTATTCATGCTCATTTGCTTCTCTGCCTTTGTTTACTGGATGTTTCAGTTGAAAATATTCGATGGTAACGATGAGGAAGACAAGAGCAGCACCTCTCATTCTTTTTTGTAATGTAAACCTACAAAGTCGACAAGACCTTGCGAGTTTGTGATTTGGTTTCTTTATAGGTCAAAACCTATATCTTTTCGATAGTTCATCTTATCAAAATGTATTTTTTCAATATTTTGATACGATTTTTTCAGTGCCTCTTTGAAATCGTTTCCAAATGAAGTGATTGCCATTACTCTACCGCCTGCCGTGACAAGCTTATCATCTTTAAATTTTGTGCCTGCGTGAAATACCAATGAATCCTTAACATTCTCAACGCCCTTAATCTCCTTTTCTTTTTCATATGATTCTGGGTAGCCACCAGAAACGAGCATTACGGTCGTGGCCGTACGATCATCTAATTGTAGGTCAATAGTATTTAGGGTTTGGTTCGAGACCGCCTGAAAAACCTCAACTAGGTCGTTTTTTATTCGTGGTACGACCACTTCGGTCTCGGGATCGCCCAAACGAACGTTATACTCAATGACAAACGGGTCGTTACCTACTTTTATCAATCCGATGAAAATAAACCCTCTATATGGCAAATTGTCCTTTTTCAACCCCTCTATGGTAGGAACCACCACTCTTGTGTGTATCTTCTCCATAAAATCATTATCGGCGAAAGGTACGGGTGAAATTGCCCCCATGCCGCCTGTATTGAGTCCTGTATCGCCCGCTCCTATGCGTTTATAATCTTTCGCTGTGGGCAACACCTTATAGCCCTTACCGTCAGTAAGCACAAAAACACTTAATTCGATGCCTGCCAGAAACTCCTCTATGACCACGATGGCGCTAGCGGTACCAAACTTGCCATCGACGAGCATAGTCTTCAATTCTGCCTTTGCTTCGTTAAGGTCATTGAGAATCAAAACCCCCTTGCCAGCCGCTAAACCGTCTGCTTTCAGTACATAAGGTGGATTCAAACTTTCCAAAAACCTAAAACCGTGTTCAAGATTATCGGCCGTAAAACTTTCATATGATGCCGTAGGAATAGCATGTCGTATCATAAATTTTTTAGCGAATTCTTTACTGCCCTCCAATTCCGCAGCGGCCTTTTGCGGTCCAATAACGGAAACGTGCCTAAGTTCGGGGTCTTCAAGAAAAAAATCATGAACCCCATTAACCAAGGGGTCTTCAGAGCCTACAATGACCATTTCTATCTCTTCTGAAATCACAAGTTCTTTAATGGCTTCAAAATCATTTACACCAATTGGTATGTTTTTAGCAATGTTGGCGGTTCCCGCATTTCCAGGGGCCACGAACAACTTACCAAGTTTAGGGCTTTGATCCAGCTTCCAAGCCAACGTGTGTTAACGACCGCCTGAACCAAGAATGAGAATGTTCATTTTTTAAAAGTTTGGGTAAAAATAGAAATGTTCTGTGCAAAAACAACACAAGAAATTAGATAAAAACAGAAATTTATAGATATGTAGAATTAATTTATAAAGTGCTATAAAACTCGAAAACCAGATTTGCATTTCGTAAAAACCATCTACCCCCGCTTAACCCATAAAATGCTTCCAAAATCAACTAACTTCATCGTTAATCCTGAGAAAACCAGTATTTTCACTAATCAATCATACTAACATGTAAAAAAAGAATATGTCCATTATTTTACAACGAACATGTCTCGCAATACGTCTGTTTATTAAGCCTTATCAAAATCGTATACGATTATGTTTATTTTGTCACACTACGATTATGTGTGAATTGTGCTCATTCAATATATAAAATCAAGTCATTGTTACCTAAATACAGTTTGGCCAAGCATTGTGAGCAATATTGGCAAGATTTTTGATAATTCAGTCCTATGAAAAGAATAGTTTCACTTTGTCTTCTTGTTCTAGTCGGGTGTTCAAATTACGGACAGGATAAATCAATCACAGAATTTGATTTATATGGACGCTGAGTATTGAAACTAGACGAAAAAAGACAATTCCCCGAAAAAACAGTTTATACACGTCACACAGCGCCAGGTTCAATTTCAAACAAAAATTGGATCGGTATTTCGCTTTTGGCCTTTGAAAAGTGTGAATTTGCTTCTAGCAGCAGAACCCGAGGCTACGTTTATTGTAGCGTTCAAAGAGGATATGTTGATAAACACACTTGGGTCTATGACGAAAAAGAAGTTATATTTGTAAATTTCCCTGCGCCAAGAGCGCAGGGCGTTTTCTTCAATGCCGTGCATTGATCATGTATCGAACAACCTGAGCTGTTTTACATCATCCGCCCTTCCCTGATTTTCGATATACTTCTCGATTATTCTTCTGTCACCCCTACCGCTTACAGTAGAGATGTAGTAACCGTCGGTCCAAAACTCCCCTCCCCACAACTCCTTCTTGAGCATCGGCATTTCCTTGAACAAAAT
>JAJRSY010000334.1 GCA_024278565.1 Bacteroidota bacterium | reverse complement strand
TTGGCCGTTACGGTGGTTTTTGTATGCTGTGGCAAGGACGGGGGGAACGAGATAGACTGCCCGCCCCCCGTAGGGGAGATGAAGGCCCGTACCAGCGACAGCCTTGAGCTGGACTTTAGGTGGGTGGAGTTTGTCAGGGACAACTCAGATACCACCCTGACGCTATTGAAGGGCCAGATGGTCGATGATCGCTGCATTGACCATGCGGAGATTATATTTACCATAAAAAAAGAGCTTTCAAGACAGGAACTGAAAAGGATCGTGTTCATCCAAGGGGGGGGGCTCGAAGTGGGCTCAAGTATGTTCTATTTCGTGAACGGCGATGTGACAATCGGTGAATTTGACATTTACGAAGGGGAGCCCCGTTGGCTGGAGCTTACGGCCATAGAAGACGACAAGATCACGGGCAGGTTCCAAGCAACCTATGTCTTAACGTCAAGCCTAATAACCGATACGCTCAGGTTCGACAATGTGTACTTTGAGGCGCAATTGCTCGAACGATAGTCTTTCGCCTCTTGGCCGGCCAATGGGGCACTGGGCCTAAACACCGATTTTGGTGCCGAAAGAGCCATAACGGTGCACCTGTACAATATTCTGGACAACGGTGCCCGAACCTGCCTGCCGGTAGACAAGGAACGCATTTTTATAGCTGAAACCCTTACTGAGCATTGTTCCGGTGCTTCCACCTTTTGTGCGTCCATAGGTAGTGTTCCGGCTTTTCGTTTATTTGCTGCTCGGTCAAACGCAGGAAGCGGTCGGTGATCTCATTTATTTCGGTGTTTTTTCCAGATATCGTAATGGGTATGAACTCTGCCTTATAAAAGCCACGTTTTACCTTAGAGACCTTTAAAAAAACCACGGCTAGGTCCATTTTTCGCGCCATGGCCTCGGCACCGTTGAACACGGGCACTTTTATTCCCATAAACTCTGTCCAATATTTAGCACGATGTGCCTGGGGCGATTGATCGCTCACCATGCCGAAAATACCGTTGATGCCTTTTTGCTTATTACCGACTACCATTTTTACCGTTTCTTGTTGGGTAATGAGCGTGGTGTTCCATCGGGCACGTACCCTTCCGACCCAAGAGTCAAAGTACTTGTTCCCTATTTTCTGGTATACGGCATACCCTTTTGATCGTACGTAATTGTTGATGCTGACGTTCCATTCCCAATTGGCAAAATGCGAGCACACGACCAAAATACTTTTTTCTTTTTCAATTTCTTGCAATACTTCAATATTGGCCACCCGGTAGCGTTTTTTCACTTCTTCTTTGCTTAGGTTCATGGTCTTGACCATTTCCATGAACATATCGCACATATGTTTAAAAAAATCGTGCCGTATTTGCAGTATTTCTTTTTCTGGTTTATTTGGGAAGACCAATTTCAGATTATCATAAACCACCTTTTTGCGATAACCAACGATATGGTACACCAGAAAGAAAAAGAAGTCAGACAATATATAGAACAATCGGTACGGAAGTATAGAAACCAACCACAGCGCAGGGTAGACCAAAATAAAAACAAGTAACTGCATTGAAAAAAATATGAGACAAATATAGTTATATTTGATGCCAAATATAACTGATAGATCAATGGGTAACATTCACTTTGCCACGATGGCTATAATGGCCGTTAACGTTCTTGTTTCTTTAAAAGGTTTTAACGACACCTCTTTCTTTGAAAGGTACAAATTTGGTGTGGGGCCGATAAATGCTGGGCAAAAAGAGCGTATGCTGACCTCTGGTTTTTTGCATGTAGATTTATCGCACCTGTTCTTCAATATGTTCACGCTGTATTTTTTTGCCGATGTGGTCATCGACTGGCTCGGCCCCGTTAAGTTCGTGGGTATTTATTTTATAAGTTTGATCGGTGGTAGTCTTCTTGCTCTTTTCTTTCATAAAAACGAACCCCGTTATAGTGCTGTAGGGGCGAGCGGTGCCGTTACCGGAATTTTATATGCCGCAATCTTATTGCAGCCTAATATGAGTTTGTTCCTTATGTTTATTCCCATACCCATACCTGCCTATGTGGTCGGTATTGGCTATTTACTGTATTCTATATATGGTATGAAGAGTCGTGCAGGCAATATTGGGCATACGGCTCACTTCGGAGGGGCCATTGGTGGGTATGTTACCACTCTACTTCTAATGCCTGATTTGATATTTACCGAGACCCTTATGGTCATTTTACTGGCAGTACCCATCATTATCTTGTTCGCGATGGAAAAAATGGGTAAAATATAGGGCTGAGTTCTAGTGTCATGTCAAGTCAAGCGTATTTTAGCGCAACCAAAGTTTTGTTCTTTTTACCGCCTTTGCGCCAGCTGGTATCCACGCTCCGTCTCGCTCAAATCTCTCGCTTTGTCGTACTAAATGCCTTCAAGGTATTTTCTTTACGGTTCCGCCCTGTTAAAATTTGTAACAATAGCTACAGTTGTTCCTTGCCATCGCCTCGCCCATAACTTACTTACGCTATGTCGTGTATGTTGGTTTAGGTATTAGTGTCCTTTTTTCAGTATAGGTTACTTTGTAGCCTTCGCTTTTTATGGCTCCAATAGCATCGGGCAAAACAAAGCCTTTTATTGCCTTTCCGAGGCACTAGGAATCCCGACAAATGATTTTTATGGTTCTGTTGTGAAATTGGGGAGCTGGTTGTCGATGTAGGTAAGAGGCACATACGTGCTATACAAGACAAGTGAAAAGAAGCATTGGCGCTCCGAAAAAATTCCTCACTTCGTTCAGAATGACAAGGGGCACATTCACAGTCCCCGTCAGTTTCCTCCTGCGGTGGACGTGGACAAGTGCAATTGGTGACATTCGTCAAGTTAAAAAACCTGTTCCGAACCCTTTTACTCTAAAAAGCCGGTGTCATTTATTTCAAATCGTATGGCCATCGCCGAAATTTCTTGTGCTACTGTATTTATAATGGCTATGTTCTATACTCTTGCCAAATGAAAATCCAGGAGAATCAAGGCTGGGCTTTTCTCTCATACCAAGGCAACCCCGAAGCTTCGGGGTTCGGTATAGCCTTAGCTGCGGCGATAAATTTTAACAAAGGTATGGGGGAAAAGACCAAGCCTGCCTGCCGGCAGGCAGGTTGAAATTTCAGATTTTCATTTGGCAGGAGTATAACCAC
>JAJRSY010000024.1 GCA_024278565.1 Bacteroidota bacterium | reverse complement strand
TTGCGTAGATTATATCGTAATTTAACAGGAAGGGTATAGGGCAAAAATGCGAAACTTGATTTTTCTCATCGGCTTACCCCGGTCTGGCACTACAATGCTACAAAAAATTTTGTGTAGCAATCAGTATATACATACGACATCAGAGCCTTGGGTCATGTTGCATCCTCTTTATGCACTTCGTGAGCAAGGTTACTCGGCTGAATACAATCAGCAATGGGCCTATAAGGCTCTGCAGATTTTTCTTGATGAGGTTCCGGACGGGGAAGACACTTATTATGAAGGGCTTCGCCTGATGTTTGCCCATATTTATAAAGCAGCTCTCAATGAATCTGAGGGAAAATTTTTCTTGGATAAAACACCGCGCTATTATGAAATTATTCCGGAACTTCATAAGGTATTCCCTGCTGCTAAGTTTGTTGTGCTTGTTCGGAGCCCTTTGGCAGTTTTTAGCTCACGCATTAATTTGTTACCCGATAGAAAGGGAGGTAAGGAGCTGAAGGGGTTGAGCCTGTATAATCGCGATTTGTTGTATGGCCCTGAAAAGCTCATGAAGGGGGTAGAGGTTTTGGGAGACAACTGCATTGTGTTGAAATACGAGGATTTTGTTTTACATCCAGATTTTGAATTAAAAAAAATTTGTGATTATATCGGAATTAAATATTCATCTAGTATGCTGGAATACAATAAAGACGATTCTCTCCCCATGCAGTTTGGGGATCCTGTGAACGTATATAAAAATGTGAGACCTAATGCGGAATATCGGGGAAAATGGGTTGAGAGCCTAGGTGACCCTCAACTATGGCGATTATTCTCTGAATATATCGATATATTGGGCAACAAATTGGTAAACGACATGGGATATTCGTCTCTCGAGATAAGAAATGTTATTGATAGAAGTAGACATGGAAGGTTCAAATTGTTATTTACGAACTCATTGAGCAACTGTCTACGCCTTGCCAGGCAATAGCTGCGTATTCCACTGATCTCGGCCACCGATTCCACGCGAAGCCGGCCATCCCATAATAGTGAAAGATTTATCGCTGAAACCATCGAAAGTGTTATTGGGCCAGAAAGGGGATTTTAGCATTGAATATATCATCAAGGACAATTGTTCAACTGATCGAACGAAGGCCATTGCTGAAGAATATCGTAATGCAATTGAGGCTGGTAACAGAAAAATATTTTGTAATGCTATCCAGATAAAACTGATCTCATCTCAAGATTCTGGGATGTATGATGCAGTCAACAAGGGGTAGTGTTGTGCAAGTGGCGATGTCGTGATGCTGAACTAGAAGTGTCTGTTGCTTAATTTTCTCGAGTTTGGTTTCATTTATCTGACGGGTTGTCTTTAGTTTGTCTTTTGTTTTGTAAAACAGAAGCACGTAGAATGTCAAAATCTTCTTTTATTTCTATAAACTGTTCGGGTGGGAAGGCATGGCCCTTAACTTTCTTGTTTGCAAACAGTGTTGGCAGCTCATCAGCATTCTTTAACTTGAAAATGGTTATGGCATTGGGCTGAAATATTTCCTGAAAACTCTGTCTCCCTGTTATCTTCTTGGAAGAAATGGTGTTGATGAGAATTTGTTTTGAATAATCATAGGTCCATTGAGGGTTTGGTGGTTGAAAAAAACGAGATAATTCTGCTGTTTTTCCGTCTGTTTCATTTAGGGTTGCAATGATAATTGTCTCTAGTTCAGATGTTTTCTGACATGAAAAAAAGGGACCAGTGTACTTTTTGTTTAGCCATTGCTTTTGGTTGTTTTGTGTGGACCTCATTGCCCGCTTTTCCTGTTTGAAAATTGGCCATATTCGTAAGATGCTGTTCTCCTGAAAGTCTTTATTGTTTATGAAGAAGTGTATTTTGTCATTTTTATGAAGAATGGCATACTTTCCCTTTTGGGTTAACCCTTTTAGGGGAGTCTGCTTGTAACGTGAAACCCCATTTGCAAGGGAGCTTTTTCTTGTTTTGAACGGGTACATCATGTTGTTGTTCCCATGTTGTATCTCGATGTGTTTAGCCTGATTTAGTGGATGGTTCTGGTGTGGTGAAAAATCAAAAAAGGGGAGTTTGCTTCGACTAAGATGGTAAACGTTTAATCTACCTGTTGAGTCAAAGAATAAGTGGTTTTGATTGTGGTGTGATAATATGTGGTCGAGAGACGAGTGGCCAATGAGTAGGATTTCACTGATGTCTGAGACGGTATAAAAAGTTTCCAATTGACATGGGTGATCTTTGCCAATTGGAACAGCACCTAGTAGACATTTGGTATTAGATGTAGAAAATTCGTTTTTTAGCGAATGAAGGAGGCTCGTCGAAAGAGGAAAAAAACGATAATTTACAACCATCATGATCTTGTGGGGTTTTACAGTCTTTTTCTTTCGAAGAAAATTTAAGGATTTTATGGTTCCAGGAGGTAGAAATAAAGAGGTTGGTTGGTTTTCTTGATGAATTAAATATGTTCTTATGGATAGGTTTTCAGCCAGTGCGTGAACCTTTTTTTGGTCGGTGAAAATGATAAGCTCACGACTGTTTAGGTGATCGAGTTGTTGGACAATGAGAGGGGTGTTGTTTATTGGTGTCCAAAGTAGTTTTTCCTCGTAGGCTGTTTGAGGGTAAATAGGTAAGATTATCATTGTTGTTCAAAGTCAAATAAGTTGTGTGTGATGACTTCTCTTGCTAATAAAAGATCAGTACGGGTGTCGATATCTATATGGGTGATTGGGTCAGTCAGGTGATATAGAAACGTTTCAAGTGGTGCCAAGGATGGACCGAGTGTACGAGCGAATGTTGTCCCATGAAATCTAAAAAAAGGTTGGTTGGGCTGGCGATCTGTATAGAATGGAATAATGTTGTTTTCTAGGTCCAGCGTAAACATTGTTTCGAAATCGGGTATGATTTTCTTAACAGTTCGTGCTAGCTTGTAACCGGTTAATAGCTTGTCAATTATTGTATTAAGAATTTTAGGGGTTCGGAACGGATGGGTTGGGTATAGTTGCAGTAATATGTCTGGGGTGTAATCTTGGGTTGAAAGTCTTTTCAGGGTGTATTGAATTGATTTTCCTATGATGGAATGATCGGTCGCCATTGACTCTGGGCGTAAAAAAGGAACTTCAGCTCCAAGTTGTTCCGCAATGGACGCTATTTCTGTATCATCTGTTGAAACGATTATTCTGGTAATGCTTTTAGTCTTTAATGCTGTTTCAATGCTGTAGGCAATGAGTGGTTTCCCGCACAGGTCAACAATGTTTTTTCTGGGGATTCCCTTTGACCCTCCTCGGGCTGGAATGATCGCGAGGACTTCAGGTTTAGTATTAGTGGCGAGCATTTGGTTATAATGGCTTGGCTTGATTAATATCTATTTCAACCACAACGGCCTGATGGATAGCTTCAACATTTAGAGCCACTCTTTTTTTGTGTCTCCTTGTTTTAACAATGCCACTCATGCCAGTAAACGGCCCACTGATAATCTCCACTCGTTGCCCACGTTTAACAAAGTCACAAAGCTCCAGATGGGATTGTTCTTCCGCAGCGATTGCCAATGAGGATAATTCAGTGGCAATTTGTTCTTGCCCTTCTACCTTCAGGACCTGGGCGATCCTTGATGTTTTTAGGGCGTCCATTCGTTGTTCTTCGGTTCCTTTGAAAAAAAGATAGCCGTTAAATAGGGGGACGATGGAGGTGCGCATCCGGCCTTTGCTTTTTTGTGGTCTTGGTACAAGGGGTAGAAAGTAGTCAATGCCAAGTCCCTTTAGGCTCCAGGCCAGGGCCTTTTCCTGCCTGGTTTTAGTACGGGCCACCCACCAGCGTTTTTCGGGGTCTGGTGCCGTTTGGTTGCTAAAGAGATTTTCCGGAAAACAGACTGGTGGATTGTCAGATGATTTAAGAGTCATGGCTT
>JAJRSY010000333.1 GCA_024278565.1 Bacteroidota bacterium | reverse complement strand
CTTTGGTATATTTTCCCGATAGAACTTCCGATACTATTCTACGTTTACTCTGTTCACTTAGCGTTTCTTTTGTTTTCATTTTGTCCTGTTTTAAGTTGACTTTTTATTCGTTTTTTAGTCAACCTATTTCAGGACGTGACCCGGACGAGGCAGGTTCAACTAACTCCCGACTCATCGGGAGAGTTTCACTAACAAATGTGACAGGCAGTAGTAAATTAGCAGTGCCGGAGAAACCGATTATAATATTTCTATTTCCCGTACCATTTTGTTTAAAGTCTGCTTTCCTTCGTTCAATTCACTGAAAACTTGGTCTTTGGTCGCCATAAAACCTTCTTTTTGTTTAGTGAACAATTCTTGGTAATAGCTTATGCCTTCATTCAAATTATTGGCAAAGGACAATAAATATTTTCGTTGCTTATCTGTCGTATCGATAATGTTTTCGGTAATACGTTCTTTAAGGTATTCTAGATAAATATGAAGCTCTTTGACAAACATATTCGGACGGTCAGTTCTTGTTATCACATTGGTTCTACCGTAAATATGATCTACCATTTCACTTAACCCCAGTATTTTGGAGAAATAAGCTAAATTGGGCCCTGGGCATACTGAAACACCTTCACCTTCGGTTTTTGTATCCAACCCATATACAAGTAGGGCAGATGTGCCCAAACCGACACAGGTACATGATTTTTCGGTTATTTTGTTGTAGTGGTAATTGTAATCCTCTTCAGAGAGCCCTTGCTGATCCAATTCTTTTATTTTCAAATACTGGTACTGTCTTGATGCGGTGCAGAGACCCGTATCTAAAAATTCTTTGTTCAGTGACACGAACTTTTTCGGACAAGAGCTTCCAGGGGTGCCTTTTGCCATTCGCTTTGATTTTTCCATATCCTTGGTATTTCCCTTTAAACTATGAAAAGGAATGCCCAGTGGGGAAATATTACTAAGGTACAGGTCATCTTCTTTAGCTTTTACCAGACTTTTCACTGTAGCACCATCAACTGTGGTAGCTTCTGAAACCAAAAGAAAGGGGGTGCCCCAACCTACAGAATCCATCTTGTAATGATCCAATAGAAAATTGTGTTCTTCTGTTGTGCCAACGCCACCCTGCGCCGTTAATTTTAAGGGCAATGTGGTTTTTGGAACGATACGGTTTTTATTGACCAAGGCCTTCGATAAGATCTCATGTACCGTTTGCTTCAATTCTTCTTTGTTTTCTTTAAACTGATTTAGGATCGGACCCATAAGATACCCTTCGGTGGCAAATGCATGTCCGCCACAATTTAGCCCTGATTCAATGCGGTACTCTGAAACCCATAGTCCTTTTTTTGCCAAGAATTTTCCTTGTATCAAAGCCGACCTATAATCACTGACCTTCAATACTATCTTCTTTTTTATAGATCCATTTTCATCAGGGTAAAAATCATCGAACTGCTCCATATAACTATAGAGCCTAGGGTTCATGCCAGCAGAAAGAATTAACGACGACCCAAGGCCACTGTTTGCGTAACCCCTTAGTGCGGCGTGCGCATCATTGTACTCGGGGAGAAGCTTTTCTTTTTTCACGTAATTGTCCTTATCGACCTTGGTCATGATATTTACATCGATACTGCCCATGGTCAAATTTTCTTTTGCCCAAGTTTTGATTTCCTCTACATTGAAATAGTCTTTGGTAAGGTGGTTGAATTCTTGCTTTAACGAAGACGTATCCGGTAACATTGAAAAATATTTCTTTATGTCAACACCAGATTCAATGGTGATGTTCTTAAGTTCTTCAAATTTTTCTTTGGCAATACCATGAACAAGATCGAGATAGGAAGTAATTCTTTTTGCTCTGAAATCTGCCATTTTATTAGTGATCTCAGTGTAAGGTTGCTCAAATTTCTCGCAATACATTTTTCTTAGCTTCTCCAAGAGAATATCATCTACCAATGAAATGACAGAGTCGATGCCAAACTGTGAGACTTTTAAAGGAGAATCAATGGTGAAGCCAATTCCCATTACGGGAATATGGAACGAATGGGTATTTGTCATAACACAATTTATTTAAGGTAAACAACAATTTTATAAGTGAAAAATGTTCGGTAACGACAAATTTTCCTAAATAATAAGATCTAAAAATATGATATTTGTCAGTTAATCACATTAAATACCCAATTGGCTTTCTAAAAAACATTTATATGATGTTCAATTTAAAAAACCATGCCAAGCTGGCGTTGGCTTACTTTTTGTTTGCTGCGGTATTGGGCACTGTTTTAAGGTTCTATATTTCGGTGAAAATACCTGCGGATTATCGGTATATCGTTCATGCACATTCGCATATTGCCTTATTGGGCTGGGTGTATATGGCATTGACCACATTACTCTATATGCTATACTTGAACAAGCAAGGCCGAGATAAGGAATACCGTATTCTTTTTTGGTTTACCCAGTTTACGTTGGTGGGTATGCTATTGAGTTTCCCATTTCAGGGCTATGCCCTTTTTTCAATTATTTTTTCCACCCTGTTTTTGTTTGCATCGTATTGGTTTACTTGGTTTTTTATTAATAATGTTCCTGCATCATATAAGAATACCTGTTCTTATAGGTGTGTAAAGTTTGCTTTGTGGTATATGGTTTTGTCGAGTTTGGGGCCGTGGGTACTCGGCGGGGTCACGGCCACCCTTGGGCCAGAGTCAGTCTGGTATCGACTGGCCATCTATTTTTATCTGCATTTTCAATACAATGGATGGATGATTCTAGCACTTCTGGGAATATTGTTCTATACGCTGGAAGAAAACAATGTTCAAATCCCCAAGAGGTCGTTCAAACATTTTTTTTGGAGTATGAACTTAGGGGCCGTACTTACTTTTTTTTTGTCTACCTTATGGACAAAGCCTTCCGAAGTATTGTTTATTTTGGGGGCAATGGGCGCAGTGCTCCAAATTATGGCCTTCGTAATTCTTCTTAAGGCATTTTCAAAATCGAGAATAATGCTATCTGATGTTTTTTCTCCGTTCCAAAAGAGCATACTACTGACCACGACCATTATTTTAGCAATGAAAATGACGCTTCAATTGCTATCGGCAATTCCTTATTTTTCAAATTTGGCGGCCACCATAACCGATTTTGTTATTGGGTATTTGCATTGGACATTTTTGGGTGTAACGACCCTCGGGTTATTTTTGTTTTTGGAATATTACAAGTTGTTACAATTACCCAAAAAGGTATATTTCGTCTACATATTAGGTTTTATCGCTACTGAGGGCTTAATTTTCTATAAAGGAATAATGGCTTGGCAAAAAGCCCCTCTTTTGGAAGGGTATTTTGAAATATTGGCCCTTGCCAGTATGGCGGTTCCTTTGAGCTTACTGTTTATGTTGGCAATTAATTTGAGGCCATTGCGGTAAGGGCAGATAGGTTCAGCCCCCGATGGTGGTCATACTTCTGTTCTTTGTGTGCAAGCGAGGTGTCTTTAATTTCTCTAAAGTATCCATTCCACCCCGTATTCCAAGTTTGCCCTGTACTGCTTTTTGTATGACGGGTTCTATATTTTCCCCTTTGCGAAGGGCGGTGAGCAAATCAGATTCCGAGGCCGAGAACAGACAATTTTTGAGTTGGCCGTTGGCCGTTAACCGCAATCTGTTACAGGAGCCACAAAACGGGGAGGTAACTGAACTGATAACGGCAAAGCTGCCCTTATAGCCTTCTATTTTGTAATTTTTAGAGGTGTCATTGGGAGCGTCCAACAAGCGATGGACACGATTTTGCGAAAAAACCCTATAAACGGTGTTCATGATCTCTTGATAAGAGATCATTCTCTTTAAGTCCCACTTATTGCCATCAAATGGCATGAACTCGATAAATCTAATGGTGACGGGAATATTTTTGGTAAGCTCGATGAAATCGACTATTTCATTGTCATTGAAATTTTTTATCAAAACGGTATTTATCTTCACCTTAAACCCATTGGTTGCCAAGAGCAAAATGTTGTTATATACTTTTTCAAAATAATTTCTTCGGGTAATTTGATGAAATTTTTCAGCATCCAAAGAGTCTAAGCTCACGTTTATATTGTGAATATCGTTTGCCTTAAGAGTATCGATAAACCTATCAATATTGATTCCGTTGGTAGAAAGTGACAGTTCAACGGGCAAAGATGCCAATTGTTTTAAAATCACGGGAATATCTTTGCGGACCATAGGCTCACCACCGGTAAGCCTTATTTTGGTGACCCCGTGGTCCACAAATATTTTTGCGATGCTGTAAACCTCATCGAACGACATAATGTGCGATTTGGGTGAAAGTGCAATCCCTTCCTCGGGCATACAATAGGTGCAGCGTAAATTACAGCGCTCGGTAAGTGAGATACGAAGATAGTTATGTTGTCTTCCAAAAGTATCGGTCAATAGATGTTGTTCTTTGTTCATGAGTCGTGTCTTGCGCCTTTGAATATTCTAAAAATGTGCAATATCGCCGGAAAAATGGCATCCATAGATTCTTTTGCCCCGTTGGTGGAGCCTGGCAATGCCAAAACCAGACTACCCTTAAATGTTCCGGCAATGCTCCTTGACAGCATTGAGTACGGTGTTCTGTTTTGTCCGTAACTGCGAATGGCCTCTTCGATTCCCGGTATTCTTCTGTCCAATAGTGGTTCGAGGGCTTCAGTGGTGACATCGCGTTTTGATAAGCCTGTTCCCCCTGTGAAAATTATAAGATCTATGCCCTCTTGTTGGTATGCCATTACCTTGGATCGTATGATTTCCGTTTCATCGGGAATAATACAGTATTCAGAAATAACGACATCACTCTCTTTAAGCTTTTCAATGATTTTTTTTCCTGCCCTATCTTCTTTTTGGCCTGCGGAAATGCTATCTGAACATACAACAACAGCTGCTGTAATATCTTTTCGGAACGTATCCTTAAAATCAGATTTTCCTCCTTTTTTTTCCAATAATTTAATATGATGGATCTCAATACCTTTGTCTATGGGCTTTAACATATCGTACATGTTCAAGGCCACCACACTTGCCCCGTGCATGGCCTCGACCTCGACACCTGTCTTGTAAATGGTCTTGACCGTACAGAGGACCGTGATTTCTAACTTGGTGATCTTGTACTCGATACCTGTATATTCTATGGGTAGTGGGTGACAGTCCGGCAGTATGTCCGGGGTTTTTTTTACACCGAGCAACCCGGCAGCTTTGCTCATTGCAAAGACATCACCTTTAGGAACGGTATTATTTTGGATCGCAACTATGGTCTCGGGTTTGCCCACCTTTAGTATCGCTTGGGCGGTTGCGGTTCTCAGGGTATTTGTTTTATGTGTTATGTTGATCATTGTTGTACTTTGGTTCGTATAATTGTTCAACTATGTTTAACCGAGGGTTTATTATTAAACCGGCGGATATATTTTAAGAATTCACTTTCCATCGGTGCGAGGTGTCTTCAAAAATTTCCTTTCCAAAAACGGGTACGGTCGCCTTTATTTCCTCGACAACAAATTCCAGGGCTTCAAACACTTCTTTTCGCCGAGGTGAGGACACAAAGACGAACAAGCATATTTCGCCAATACGTACTTTGCCCAAACTATGGTAAATATGCATACATGTTAAATTGAATTTTGTAAAAGCTGCTTCTCGAATAGCATTGAATTTTTTATTTGCCATATCATCATAGGCCGTATATTCTATGGTTGAAACGGTTTTACCGTCAATCTTGTCTGCACGAACCTGCCCCAAAAATATGTTATGGGCGCCCACGGTCGTTTTAGATTGGTGTTTCGCAATGCAATCTCCTATAAATACGGGTGTGATGGCACCTTGTTTAAATACATCTTTGTGCTTATGTTCTTTCATGTTCTACATTGTTGTCCGGTAAAGGTTTATCTAAAATCTGTTCGGTCCCATATTTGTTGGGGCATTTGCCATATTTTTTCATGTAATTGATCATCAATTTGTTGCAAATCGGTCTTTTGTCTAGTTTTTTACAGCGTAGCGGTATTTTGTCTTTTCTACCGTATTACCCACCGGCAAAAGGGGGCAGTAACGCTATCTCACCTGTTGTTAGTTTGGCCTTGGGGGAAAGCAGCTCGTTATTTTGGGCTATCTGAAAGTTCTTTTCTTTTAACTTTGGATATTTACCGTACAATACCTTGAGCAATCCGTAAACGGTAACTTCATTGCAATGAAGATCTTCCTCCCTGCATTGTGCGACTTCCGCCAGCATACCAAAATATTTAATCTTTAACTGCATCTTCACATTTTTTAGTGGAAGAGCCCATAATGCCCGCTAGGTCATTTACGGAAATCTCTTCAATTCCTATGGGGTTCATTAATTTTTATTACTTGCGTATCCAAATAGTTCCAGCAATTTTTGTTGATCTTGTCAAAAGCCCCGATCAGGGACCTACCATAGGGCGTTACCTCTGCCCCTCCACCATTTATACCACCAACACTGCAGATGACCACAGGTTCTTTGGCAGATTTGTTTACGGCATCAATAAGGATCCAAGCTTTTTTATAAGACATTTTCAATGCCTTGGCGGCTTTGGACAAAGACCCGGTTTTTTCTATTGCCTTCAATAGATCTACCCTTCCCTCTCCCAATAGGACCTTGCCATCTGCCTCGATCCAAATCCTACTTTTTATTTTATAGTCCATACACTGTGCTTTACGGAAGGTGCAGTACTTCCACAACATCACCTATATGAACATCTCCCCCTTCCATAGGTACGTACAACAAGGCGTTTGCCAATGCAAAGGTCTGTAGCATCGCAGAACTTTGGCCTTCTAGAATGATTGCTTTATCATGGGTTGCCCTAGCTTTTAAAAACTGTGCCCTATCTCCTTTTTTGATATGGGCCGAAGCTGATCTCATTACTGTTTTGTATAAAAAGGGATCGGGATCGCCCGACATTTTTTGTAGTGCAGGGTACACATAGACATAAAAACAAGTCAAAGCTGCGGCCGGATTTCCCGGAAGTGCAAAAATGGAAGTGCCCTCTTTTTTTCCAAAAAAAAGAGGCTTCCCCGGTTTCTGCCTTACCTTGTGGAAAATTTGTTGCACGGCCAATTCTTGAAGTGCTTTCCCAACAAAATCGTATTCGCCTACAGAAATGCCCCCGGTGATTATTACAACATCGTACTCGGTAATCACCCTGTCCAATATCTTACGGGTACTTTGGAGATCATCTTCCACCTTATATAATGCAACATCGTTGTAATGAATACTGTTTAAAGCACTGAGCAACATGGTTGCATTGCTTTCGTATATTTTGCCATAGGGTAGGTCTTGACCGGCCCCAACGAGCTCGTTTCCCGTGGCCACTATTGCAATGGCAGGTTTTTTATATACTTCGGTTTGCGCAATACCAAGAGAGGCCAAATAACCAATAGCGGCAGGCGTTAATTTTGTTCCCTTTTTAAGGGCCAGGTTTCCTTTTTTGACCTGTTCCCCAAGTGGACGGATATTATCGCCCTGCTTAATGGGCGTTTCTATGGTGATCGTAGGGCCGTTGACAACCACTTTTTCTTGTACAACAACGGCATTGGCCGAATCGGGTACGGGGCTTCCTGTAAAAACACGAACCGCCCCGCCCGTTTTTAATTCGTGTTGACGGCAATCACCCGCCTTTATTTCACCTATAAGATCATAAATGGCACCCTCTTTTAGATTAAGGGCGTACCCATCCATTGCCGATTGCCTGAAAGGGGGCATGTTTATAGGGGAGAAAATATCTTCGGCCAAATACTGGCCAAACCCTTTATTCAAATGAACGGTACATTTTCCTAAAAACCCAGAATGATCAATAACTTGCTGTATGGCATCTTCAACGTCGATCATATTAAAAGGAGTGTAAGTGTCTATTTTACAAAAATCGTTATATCTTTGCAAATATAACGCCTTGTTGGTTGAACCAAATATGATAAAAGTCATATTATTCAAATAATATTATCTTGATTGCCAAGTTCGATCAGTAAGTGCAATATTTAGGACAAATACCGGGAGCTGGCTTCCGATATTCGAAGTTCTAAAAATTGTTGCCGATGAATTACAGGTACAAACAACTCACGGACAACCAAAGACACCAAATAGAGGCATATTCAAAGATTGGCAAGTCCAAAATTATAACTACCTGTGCCAGGGGGTGATTTCTATAAAGAACTTAGGCGCCGTTTAAAACATCGCAGACGGCCGATTGGAAGGCATTTGCCCATCAAAGACCGTATACCCATAAGTGAGCGGCCGCAAGTGGTCAACAACAAAGAGTGTTTTAAGGATTGGGAAGTGGATACCATTATAGGGGAAAACCATAAATTAGTACCCTGAATGTTGCACTTGTAACTTGAACCTACGACCTTTGCCAAGAGAACGTTTTTGATTTGGAAACCGTTTTTTTGTAATCAGTAGGTTTTTTGAATTAAGTAATTGGTAACTAATCAGTATGCCCTTTCTAGCTAATAAAATGCCATAAGGGTCTTGTTTTCAAAGCATTGAGCTGGCGTTTTTTGAAATTTTGATTTTAGTCCGAAAACTTTAACAAAATTTTAATTTTGCTGATATTCAATCACTTATGGCTTTTTGAGATCGGAATACAGCTTTTTTTGAATCAGGTGCGATTTTTCAATGACACACAAAATATTGATTATTAGATGTTTAACTAGACTGATTAGTTACAGTAATTGTTTGTCAACATATTAAACTCTTTTTCTTGTTTAAGAAATAGAGTGAGAAATTTGACAAAATTTTAAATATCGAAATACACTTATTATCAATATAATTAAATACATTGATTAGTTGCTTTTTTTTACTCGAACTGGTTTAAGCTTTTTTTAAACCAGTTCGAGTAAAAAATCCCTTAATTTACATAAATATGCCGATTAAAAGTTATTTGGCCCATTCCCATAAGGGCAAAAAAGCAGAACTGGTCAATGCACTATCCACCATTGGTCAATGTGAGGTAATGCCCGCTGAGAACAAAGATGTCGTAATTGTTGTTACCGATACCGAAGATCAGATAGAAGAAGAAATACTCAAAAAAAAATTAGATACCTTGGAAAGCCTGAAATTTTTGGCCATGGTCTCTGGATTCAATGCACCACAAAACGATTGATATTATGTATACCTCTCTTGCCAATAGACGAAGTTTTATTAAAAAAATGGCAATGTTGTCGGCCATGACGGCTGCAGCGACTATGTTTCCGGGAATATTATTTGCAGAAGAGCAAGAAGAGGGCCTGCCAAAAAATGCCGATCTTGATTGGAAAAAAGCTCCTTGTAGATTTTGCGGTGTAGGCTGCGGTGTTTTAATAGGTGTGGAAAACGGAAAGGCCGTTGCGGTAAAAGGCGATCCGAAATCCAGTGTCAACAAAGGGTTATGTTGTGTAAAAGGATACCATTCCGTAATAGCCATGTACGGTAAAGACAGGTTGACCAAGCCATTGGTAAAGAAAAACGGTCAATATGTTGAAACCTCAATGAAAGAAGCTTTGGATCTGATCGCTTCTAAAATGAAGGAAACCATTAAAGATCATGGTAAGGACGCAGTTTCTATTTATGGCTCAGGGCAATGGACGATTCCTGATGGCTATGTGGCCTCAAAATTTTTCAAAGGGTGCATCGGCACCAATAATGTGGAAGCGAATGCGCGTTTGTGCATGGCTACCGCAGTTACGGGTTTTTTAACGTCATTTGGACTGGATGAGCCTATGGGCTGCTATGAAGATATAGATTATGCCGATGTGTTTGTATTATGGGGAAACAATATGGCTGAAATGCACCCTGTTCTATTTTCAAGATTGTTGGATCAGCGTTTGAAACGAGGTGTGAAAATCATAGATTTCGCTACCAGGACTACTAGGACCAGTATGGCTGCGGATAAGTCTATTTTATTTCTTCCCCAAACAGACCTGGCAGTTGCCAATGCCATTTGTTATGAGATCATTAAAAATGGCTGGGTCAATAGGTCATTTGTAGAAAGGCATTGTAACTTCAGCAAAGGCCTCACCAATATGGGCTATGGGCTAAAAGATAATTACAAATTCAAAGACAAACCGGAAAAGATAGATTTTAATGCCTATAAAGATTTTTTAGAAGATTATACACCAGAAAAAGTAGAAAAGATATCGGGCGTTTCTGTAAAGGACATTAAGTATATGGCAGCTTATTATGGCGATCCCAATAAAAAAGTGATGTCATTTTGGTGCATGGGGCCAAATCAGCACACTAGGGGAACGTGGATGAACAATTTAATATACAATATTCACTTACTGACAGGTAAGATCTCTGCACCGGGCAACAGTCCGTTTTCTTTAACAGGGCAACCATCAGCTTGTGGTACCGTAAGGGAAGTGGGTACATTGACGCACAAACTGCCCCATGGTGTGGTAATGAACAAAAAAGACCGTGAGTTTGCTGCTAAGATATGGAATGTTCCTGTTGAAAATATCGACCCAAAGCCCACATACCATACGGTGGAAATGTTCAGGGCCTTGGACAGGGGCGATATTCGCTTTATGTGGATCCAGGTGACGAACCCAATGGTAACGATGCCAAAGTTAAAACGCTATAGGGATGGTGCAAAAAAAGAAGGACGGTTTATAGTGGTTTCTGATATATACCCGACACCAACAACCGATATAGCCGATGTTATATTGCCATCGGCCATGTGGATCGAACGTGAAGGAATGTACGGTAATTCTGAGCGTAGGACCCAGTATTTTGAACAAATGGTCAATCCGCCAGGAGAAGCCATGAGTGATACTTGGCAATTGATCGAAGTCGCCAAGCGTATGGGCTACGAAAAACAGTTCCATTATAAAGAGGAAACCCACATTGAGGAAATATACAATGAATATAGAAAACACCATGTTGGCAAAAAACACAACATGGCTCCCCTAGAGGTATTAAAGTCGCAACCGGGGGTGCTGTGGCCCTATGTTGACGGAAAATCCACCAAATGGCGGTTCAATGCTAAATACGACCCTGCCTGTACTAATGGAAAAGACTTTCATTTTTACGGAAAATCAGATGGCAGAGCCATTATATGGCAGCGCCCGTATGAACCTGCCGCCGAATCGCCAGATACAGAGTACCCATATTGGTTATGTACCGGCCGTGTGGTAGAACATTGGCATACAGGTTCTATGACACGTAGAATTCCCGTATTACATAAAGCGATGCCCCATGCATACGTAGAGGTAAACCCAGAAGATGCAAAAAGAATGCACATACAAACAGGAGACAAGGTAAAGCTGACCACCAGACGTGGTGAGATTATACTGCCAGCTTCTGTAAATCAAAGGGGGATACCTGCGCCCATGCAGGTATTTGTGCCTTTTTTTGATGAGAATATGCTGATCAATGAAATTACTTTAGATTCATTTTGCCCTATTTCTAAAGAACCGGACTATAAAAAATGTGCCGTTAAAGTCGAAAAAGTATAGTTTATGGGAAAACGATTGGTTGTCATATCATTGTTCATAGTATTGTTCATAGTGTTCATTGTGGTTTGGAACTACAGCTATCAAACAGGCTTGGAGGAAGCCTATATTCCTATACAGAAAGAGAAAGAACTTCCTGTTATCCCTTCGGAAATCGGGGTTTTTCAACGTTCAGGGTTTGTATTGGAATATGCAAACGTACCTATGGATATAAACCATCAACGCTCCTTGAGCACCTATTATGACAATAGGGCATTTCATGGTGCACCACCATATATTCCGCATCCAGTGGCAGGGGAACGGAATATGGGGGGCAACAGTTGTTTAAAATGTCATCAAAATGGTGGTTTTGTAGATAAATGGAATGCCTATGCCCCTGTAGCACCGCACCCTGAAATGATCAATTGTCGCCAATGCCATGTGCCACAACATACGCAAACATTGTTTAAAGAATCACATTTCGAAAAAATACCCATGCCCTTGACCGGAACCAATAATGCCTTGAACGGAAGCCCCCCTATTATTCCACACGAAATACAGATGAGGGAAAACTGTATGTCATGCCATGCCGGTCCAAGTGCCCCCAAAGAAATCAGAGTGTCACACCCAGAGCGTATCAATTGTAGACAATGTCATGTGCCGAACAACAAAGAAATTATGGATATAGGAATTTTTGAAAGAAACAAAAATGAATAGACACCATATAGCGATCAATTTTATTTGCGCTTTCTTTTTAGTACTGTTGGTGTTTTCTTGCAAACATAAAGAAGGTGAATACCATAGTATAACCGATAAAATCGAAGCTGAGGGCAAAAATTTCCATGGCACCTCAATTTCATCCGAAAAATATATAGGCGACATTAAAACAATTGAAGTTACAGAAAACGAACATACCTTCTTGATACCGGAACGTAAAAGCCAGATAAAATCATATACCTGCTCAGAATGCCATTCAAAACCTTTGCACCAAATGCAAAGTAGTGTAAAAAAAGCACATTGGCAGATTGCCACAGAACATGCCGATACGAATACGATGAACTGTGCAACTTGTCACGATGGTGCAAATATGGATGATTTAAAAAGTATAACAGGGACCAAAATAAATTTTAATGCCAGTCATCGATTATGTGCACAATGCCATACTAGGCAATTTGAAGATTGGAAAGGGGGCGCACATGGCAAGAAGATCGCCGGTTGGGCACCGCCACGGGCATCAATGACCTGTGTCAATTGCCATAATCCGCATAAACCACATTTTAAATCTAAATGGCCGGCACGGTATAATACCCAAAAAGTTAAAGAACGTAAATAACCAGATGTGGACAATAACAATAAAAAATGGTTTTCTCTAAACCTTAGTAACAAGAAAAAACAAGAACCGGGCACTTGTGAGTGCGGTAAGACATCCGAAGGGTGCAACTCTTCTGGCAACGACCATCTTAGAGATGCGGATTTTGATGCCGCTGTAGATGCCACCATTGCCGAAGAGCGAACAAAAGATGGTTTTGAACAGGTTTTCGATGTACAGATGGACCGTAGGACCGCCTTTAAAAAATTAACCGCAAGTTTGCTCATTGGTGCTGGCGCCGTAAGTACATCTTGCAGTGTGATCGCAGGGGATGAGACCAAAGAAAAAGCCCAAATTGATTGGGAAGAACAATTCAAGGGCAACTATAAATTAATGACCCGTGACGAAAAGGAATCGACTGTGGGTAGATTGGTTCGCTCCTACCAATTGCGTACAGGCAAGAACATTAGTATGTCTTCAAAAAATGCAGAAGAAGATGTTCTTTTTGGCTATGCGTTCAACATCTCTAAATGCCAAGGGTATATGGACTGTGTCACTGCCTGTGTCGAAGAGAACAACCTGGACAGAAATTCACAAATGGAGTATATACGTATTCACGAAATGAAAGATGGCAAGGGTTTCAACTTCAATGAAGCTGATGACAATTATTATCATGAGGTTCCGGCAGAAGGGCATTTTTATATGGGCACCCAATGTTTTCACTGTGACAACCCCCCTTGTGTAGAGGTATGCCCTGTACAGGCAACATGGCGGGAAGATGATGGCCTGGTGGTGGTAGATTATGATTGGTGCGTAGGCTGTAGGTACTGTATGGCTGCTTGCCCTTATGATGGCCGTCGTTTTAACTGGAGCACACCCGAGGTGCCAGAGAAGGAAGTGAACAAAAACCAACATTATTTAGGAAATAGGTTGCGTAAAAAAGGGGTCGTGGAAAAATGCACCTTTTGCGTACAACGGTCACGTGTGGGCAAAAATCCTGCCTGTGTGGACGCTTGCCCTACAGGAGCGCGTATTTTCGGAAATCTGTTAGATCCCGATAGTACCATTCGCTGGGTTTTGGAAAACAAAAAGGTTTTTAGGCTCAAAGAAGACTTGGGAACAGAGCCTAAGTTCTGGTATTTTATGGACTAAACTACCATGAAGAAAGAAGAAAGGTTAATGGTTAAAAGGTTAAAGGTCTAACGCCTGCCGGTTTAATGTTCAGCGTCTATTGGTCTATTGTCGCCACGTTAATAACAACATATAAAATGAGACGACTTAGGGTTTTGCGTAGTTTGGTAAAGGACAGTTTGGAGACCATAACCCATGGTTCAAAAAAATACCATATCTGGATGGCTTTTTTAACATTGGTCATGTTAGTGGGCATGTACTGCTATTCAGTTCAATTAGAACATGGGCTGAGCGTTACGGGAATGACCGACAGGGTAAGTTGGGGACTGTATATTTCCAATTTCACCTTTTTGGTGGGCGTTGCCGCTGCTGCCGTAATGTTGGTAATGCCTACTTATGTGCTAAAGGATATTGATTTTAAGCAAGCCGTGCTCATTGGCGAAGGTTTGGCCGTAGCTGCATTGATTATGTGCTTGGCTTTTGTAGTTGCGGATATGGGAGGACCTTCTGTTTTATGGCACATGATACCGGGAATAGGTGTATTTAACTTTCCAAACTCTATGTTGGCTTGGGATGTTATTGCATTGAACGGTTATTTGTTCATTAATATAAGTATTCCGTTTTATATTCTTTTTATGCGTTATCAAGGTAAAGAGCCGAACCCAAAAGTATATATTCCAGGGGCATTGATCTCAGTATTTTGGGCTGTTGGAATTCATTTGGTGACCGCTTTTTTGTACCAAGGCCTACAAGCACGTCCGTTTTGGAACAATGCACTCTTGGGACCGCGCTTTTTGGCATCGGCTTTCGCGGCCGGCCCCGCATTGATTATTTTGGTATTGGCCGTTATAAGGACCTATACCGAATTTGTAATTAAAGATAAAACCATAAAAAAAATAGCACTGGTAGTCACTGTTGCCGCCCAGATAAATTTGATCATGTTGATTTCAGAATTGTTCAAGGAGTTTTACGCACCAACGCACCATAGCGAAAGCGCATATTATCTATTCTTCGGATTGGACGGGAAAACAGCTTTATTGCCTTGGATATGGACGGCCATTTCTTTAAATGTATTGGCTACGGTAATTCTTACGTTCCATAAACTCAGAAATAATTTTAAAGTACTGTTCTTTGCGTGTTTTATTTTATTCGTTGCTATTTGGATCGAGAAAGGATTTGGTCTTATCGTACCTGGGTTTATTCCCGGCCCTTATGGTAAAATAGCCGAGTATACACCCACGGGAATAGAGATAGGGGTGACAATGGGTATATGGGCCTTGGGTGCTTTTGTGTTTACCATGTTGGCCAAAACCGCGATCGGGATCGAGACGGGGAAGCTTCGATATAACAAAAAAAAGCCGTAGCCTTTGAGTAAAGGCATCAGGTCGACCGATGCCCATACATTTTCATAAACAACATGGTAGACATTTTTTGTGCCCTGTTCTTGGCGATCCACGCGGTATCGCCCTCAAAAAGCTCATCGATCGTAGCAAACCAATCGTTTAACCAAAGCCCAAAGTGTTCCGAAGTGATTGAATAGTCCATTTTGGCATCTACTTCTTGATGTGCGGCAACAGGGTTTCCGTGGTACTTTCTTTTTAATAAAAGTTGGGTCTCCCAAAAGTCGGTCAACAATATCAAATGGCTTTCCCAATCAGTGATAATACCATTGAATATAGGTGCTAAGACTTCGTGCGTCCTTATTTTAGCGTAAAAGGTATCTACCAAAAGTTTGACATCAGCTCTGTTTTTTATATCTTCTTTCTTCATCATAATTTGTTTATTGTGAAATATTCAAAGCGATCTCCACCATTTCTTCGAATGAGGTTTCCCGCTCTTCCACTGATGACCGTTCATTGGTCACCAAAGAATCGGAAATTGTTAAAATCGCAAGTGCCCTTACCTTGTACTGTGCGGCAATGGTATAAAGTCCGGCTGTTTCCATTTCTACACAGAGTACACCATAATCGGCCCATTTCTTGTAAGATACGTGGTCTTCATTGTAGAACTCATCTAGTGAAAGTATATTTCCGGCCTTTATGGGGATGCCTTTTTCTTTGGCATATTGGGCGGCTTTCATAAATAGCTCGAAATCAGCTGTAGGGGCATAATCTGCATTTTGGAACCTGAATCTGTTCATGCTAGATGTAGTGGATGCCGCCATGGACAGAACGATATCCCTGATTTTCACCTCACTTTGGTAAGAACCCGCCGTGCCAACCCTGATGAGGTTCTTTACGCCATAATCCTTTATAAGTTCATGATAGTAGATCAGAGACGAGGGAATCCCCATTCCACTGCCTTGTACCGAAATGCGTTTGCCGTTGTAAGTGCCCGTATAGCCCAGCATGCCACGTACTTTGTTATAGCAAATGGCATCTTTCAAGAAGGTTTCAGCGATCCATTTGGCACGCAACGGGTCACCGGGAAGCAATACGGTTTCGGCAATCTCGTTTTTGTTCGCTTCGATATGATTGCTCATAATGTTTTTGGTTTAATGTCTTTTAAATTTCCGCTATGATCGATATGCCAGATGATGTACCCAAGCGCGATGCCCCTAGTTTGATATAACGCAATGCGGTTTCTCTATCCTTAATGCCTCCTGATGCCTTTATCTTCGCTTTGTCGCCCACACTGTTCTTCATTAGTTCAACATCTTCAAAAGTGGCTCCACCAGGCCCAAAACCCGTAGAGGTCTTTACAAAATCCGCCTTGGCCCCAACGGCCAATTGGCAGGCCTTTTGTTTTTCCTTGACCGTCAAATAACAGGTTTCTATGATGACCTTGAGTATTTTATCACCGATAGTCTTTTTTATTTGCGAGATCTCGTTCCTTACTAGGGAATATTCCCCTGATTTCAACCAGCCGATATTGATGACCATATCTATTTCATCGGCCCCATTTTCGATAGCCTCCAAAGCTTCAAAAATTTTAGCTTCCATAGACATGGCACCAAGGGGAAAACCTACAACAACTACCAATTTTACTTTTGAACGCTCCAGCTCCTTTTTGGCCAGACGGGTATAACAACTATTTACACAAACAGCAAAAAAATTATATTCTTTAGCTATGTCGCACAGTTTTATAATATCTGAAACCGTTGCCGTTGGTTTTAACAGTGTATGGTCTATATAGTGCTCTAACTGCATTTTTCGTATTTTACTTGACACTTTTGAACCGTTCATAGGATTCCTTTTCCAATATTTCCCTGTGGTCGGGATGCGCAATCGAAATCAAGGCGCTGGCACGTTCCTTTAAATTTTTGCCAAAAAGGTTTACCACACCATGTTCAGTAGCGACATAATGTACGTGTGCCCTCGTAGTGGTCACCCCTGCGCCTTGTTTTAAATGTGCCGTTATCTTTGAGATTCCCTTTGCTGTAACAGATGGCATGGCAAAGATAGGCTTTCCTCCATCTGATAATGAGGCACCGCGAATAAAATCCATTTGTCCGCCCACACCTGAATATTGACGAAAGCCTATGGTATCAGCACAGACTTGACCCGAAAGATCTATCTCTATTGCGCTATTTAGAGCGGTTACTTTTGGGTTTTGCCGTATGATGGCCGTATCATTGGTGTAGCCGGCTTCTTTAAAGTGAACCAAAGGATTGTCGTCAACAAAATCATATAGTTTTTGAGAGCCGACGGCGAAACAGGTCACGATTTTCCCTGTTTTTATTTCCTTGTCCTCGCCGGTAACGACTCCTTTTTCTATGAGCGGTAGAATGCCATCGGAAAACATTTCTGTATGTACGCCCAATCTTTTGTGGTCAAAAAGATTACTCAATACCGCATTGGGAATGTTTCCAATACCCATTTGCAGAGTAGCTCCATCTTCGATGAGATTGGCTACATTTTTTCCTATTTGCTGTTCGATTTTTGAAATTTCGGTTACCTTATGTACGTGTATAGGGCTGTCTACCTCAATGGCACAGTCGATGTTTTTTATATGAATGATTCCATCGCCGTGGGTCCTGGACACTTTTGGGTTTATTTGTGCGATTACCTTTTTTGCGGTCTGAATGGCGGGCAGGGCAACATCAACAGATACCCCAAGGGAACAAAAGCCGTGCTTGTCAGGGGGAGATACCTGAACCATGGCCACATCCAACGGTAAGATGTTTTTTCGGAACAGTAAATGGATCTCGCTCAAAAAAATGGGGATGTACCCTCTTTGTGCGGTATTTACAAGGTCACGTACGTTACTGCCAACAAAGCAACTGTTCGTTTTAAAACTTTCACTATAAGGCTCTCGTGCGTATTTTGCCTCCCCTTCGGTATGTATTGATATGATCTCTATATCTTTCAGCTCTTTATATCGTTCACAAAGGGCATCAATTAAGGTGTTGGGTGTCATTGCCGCTCCTTGAAGGAAAACCCTGTTTCCCGAGTGTACCAAAGAAGCAGCTTCTGCTGCTGAAACAATTTTCATAGATAAATAAAATTAGTGATATGTTTATAATATCGACCGGCAGGCAGGTAAAAGATAAAAGACCGCTCTGCTGTTAGACACAAGACTTGATTTTAACCAACTGACCCGCCTGCCGGATCTTGCCTGCATTTGGCAGGGTGTATCTTTCTATAAAACACCCGATCCGTCATTATTTATAGCCTTAAGGTATTTACACAAACCTGCCTACCGGCAGGTTTTAATAGGACAACAGTGATATATTTATTAAAAAAAGGTTCTATGTCGAATATAGTGGGCAATTTAATTAATTCTATTTCCTGCGTTATCACTCAAGAGGTCTTACCGGTTTACCTGCCTGCCGTAGGCATGGCAAATTCATTAAGCCTTTTTACCTTTACCCGTTACAAACAACATAGGGTCAAAAAAAAATCAAGGCTGAGGGCATTCAATTTGTGAAGATACCACTTCTGTAACTGGTCTTGGAGATACATACGGAATTCCCAAGCCCATACCACGAAGAATGAAAAGTGCCCCAATGACGATTACAAAAACGGGCACCATCTTTTGAATACGTTGTTTTACCGAACCTTTTAAGATTCCACTAAAGTAAATGGCGGTGGTCATTAAAGGTACGGTGCCCAGCCCAAACAACAGCATGTAAAGCGAGCCTTGCCAAGCATTTCCCATGGCAATGGCACCAAAAAGAGCCATATAGACCAGACCACAAGGTAGAAAACCATTTAAAAAACCGATGGTCAAAAATGTGTCGGATGTTTTCTTTTTTAGTTCTTTGCCCAATTTGTTTTTTACTTTTGAAATGACCTTATAAACAGGTTTTGAAAAATTGTAGCGGTTGAGAATTTTAGATGGAATCAGCACAACAACTATCATCAATATGCCTATAATGATCGAGAGTTTTTGTTGCAAGCCAAAAATGAACAGTCCCTTGCCCAAAAGGCCAAAAACAAGGCCAATGGTACCATATGCCATCAATCTTCCAAAATGATATATCAAGATCTGAGAAGCCTTTTTGAAGTTATTGGTCTGATCAACCGGAAGCATAAAGGCAATTGGCCCGCACATACCAACGCAGTGCAGACTGCCCATTAACCCTAATAAGATAGCGGATAACAACATTTTTAATACGTGATGCTTTCTTTGTGCAAATACTTTTTTTCTTGGTATTTCCACCAAATTTTAATGTCCCAACGACCATCTAATAAACGTTTGTCAGGTATGAGCAAATGTGAATTGGATAGACTTATGGGCAAGGCAAGATCCAAGTGCTTATTAGATGGTCTGTAAAGGGACACAGTTCCTTTTATGTTTTGATATTCCAATCCTTCGGGAAAGGAAATACGCAAGCCTTCGGGTGTTTTTTTCAGTTGCAGGTTAAACGAATCTTCTTTGGCGTTGTTTTCCGCATCGATTTCTTTCTGATAGCCAACCTCGACCTTGTAATACTCTTCTGTCACCAAATCGTGGTTGGCACTATCGTCCATGTTCATGCGCACTACAAAATACAAGATGAAACTTATAAAGGCTATGAATGCCAATATGATTCCCGTTCCCCAGTTTACTTTCATAACATTTTTTTATTCCTCATTCCCTTGAAGAAAAGAACCTATTTAGTTTAGTCAATAATCTTTAATCATAGAATACACTAGTTATTTATAACTTCTTGGTGCCAAAAACCTTGCCGTTGTCGACTCGATCTTCTCATCGCCACTATATATGCCTATTTTAAGATTATCCTTATCGCCGTTCAATGCCGAATTATCGATTTCTATAAACAGGGTTCCCTCTGCCATTTCTTGTGCGGAAACCGTGAAGCCTTTTAGTCGCAACAATTTTATGGTTCCTTTATGTGACAATAGTTTAAAACTAACATCTGAAATGTCTTTAGAGGTCTTGTTGACCAGTTTATAGGTATACACGTTGCTGATGATATTTCCTTCTTTGTGCTCGTACAATTGACCTGGTAAACGCAGAATATTGGCTTCGAGATCGTTTCGTAAAAAGAGCATACCTACCAATATGCCTGTTAAAATAACCAGTATGGCGGTATAGCCCTTTAGACGTGGGGTGAACCGGAATTTTTCTTTATTGGTGATCTCATCTTCACTTGCATAGCGGATCAACCCTTTGGGAAGGTTTATTTTCTCCATTATGGCATCGCATTCGTCGATACAGGCGGTGCAGTTTATACACTCTAATTGTGTGCCATTGCGAATGTCAATGTTTGTTGGGCAGACATGTACGCATTGAAAACAATCAATGCAATCACCGTGCCCCAAAGCGGCCCTATCTTCATTTTTTCTAAATTTCTTTCTTCCGTTTTCCGACTCACCGCGTTTATGGTCGTAAGCCACAATAATCGATTTATTGTCTAACAATACCCCTTGCATTCTACCGTAGGGGCAAGCGATGATACAGACTTGCTCACGAAACCAAACAAATATAAAATAGAATATCCCAGTGAAAATCATTAGGGAAACCATAGTGCTTATATGTTGCAATGGCCCGTTGGTTATATATTGATACAGCCTGTCACTACCGATTAAATAGGCCAGAAAAACATTGGCGATAAAAAAGGAAATGATTAGAAAAACGGTCCATTTTAAGATTCGTTTCCGTATTTTTTTTGCATCCCATTTTTGCCTGTCCAATTTTTTTTGGGCACCACGATCGCCATCGATCCAAAATTCTATCCTGCGAAAGACCATTTCCAAAAATATGGTCTGCGGACACATCCATCCACAAAAAATACGGCCAAAAGCAACGGTAAAAAGGGCGATGAAAATGACCCCGATGATCATAATGACAACGAAAAGGTGGAAGTCTTGTGGCCAAAACGGGAATCCGAATACATTGAACCGCCTTTCTAGAACATTGAACATCATGAACTGGTTGCCATTGATCTTTATAAAGGGCGATAGTATAAGAAACGCCAATAAGAAGTAGCTTACGTATGTTCTGTATTTCCAGAACTTGCCACTTGGCTTTTTAGGAAATACCCATGCACGTTTACCATCTTTATCAATGGTGCCTATTGAGTCCCTGAAATTTTCGTTGTCTTCTGACATTGTCGCTCTACCTTCTTTTTGGTTAAGATGGTGAATTATTATTGGTACCGCTCTGTGAGCGAAAAGAAGGGTTTAGTCGACTACTGTATTGGTTGAGTCGGTCTCTTGTTCGGGAGCAATGTCTTCTCTCGATTTTTCTTCATCAGGTGATACACTCCCTTCAGGGGCTGGGGGGGCATTTTCGTCTACCCAAATATCTCCTTCAGCGGTTTTGGGGCTGGCTGCGGTTTTTCCGACTATTTCAGTTAATATATAACTTGAGACCTGTGCCATTTCTTCTGGTTTAAGTATCTGTTTCCAAGCTACCATACCTTTGCCGTCACGCCCACCTTCAGAAATTGAATTGAACACATTTTTGATGCCACCGCCCAAAATCCAATTTTGATCGGTAAGGTTGGGGCCTATTCCTCCTCCACCATCTGCCATGTGGCAGGCTATGCAATTGGCTTCGTAAACGGCCTTACCTGCACTTAGGTCAGAGGCATCGGTCAACAATTCAATGTTTTCTGCATCGATCAGGCCTTTTGCGGTTTTTTTGTATTCTTCAATTGCGATCTTAGCTTCAGCTACCTCTTGCTCGTATTCAGAAATCTGGTCGTAATCGTTGTACACTTCAAAACGAATGACGTAAACAACCCCAAAGATAATAGTTGCGTAGAACATATATACCCACCATGGTGGCAGTTCGTTATCCAATTCACGAATGCCGTCATAATTGTGGTCGAGAATGATTTCCGCTTCTTTTTCAATAGGTTTTGACCCTAACATTCTTTGGTAGGTTTTTTTGCCCCAGGTCCATTCCCATTGTTTTAAATTTGAGATGAAATAACGTTCCTTGGCTTCCTCTGAAAGCGTTTGGAACATTATATTTTCAATAGAGCTTAGTACCAATTCAATGGCGATCAATATCAACAGTACCATTAGCAAGAAGAGTTGGGCAATGGGGTATTCTATAATTGCCAGTTTGTCTCCAGAGTCTACAAAGTATTCCATCAACCCGAAGATGAGGAAGAAAACTACGGGGATTCTGATCCACCAAGGTGACATATTTTTCATTGTGGTTATTTTTTAGGTTTAGTGCTTATGTTGCGTTAATATTAGTATGCTTGTATCTTTAGCGAAATATTTCAGTACAAATGAATTAGGTTGTACTTAATCTTCTTCCAAAGGTATTTTGCTTACTTTTTTGATATGCTCTTTAGAGGCGGTGAACACCCACAAAAACAGAACAACAAAAAAGACAAAGAAAATCAGCAGTGATATCATCGGGTAGATGGCAATGCCATCAATACTCTCCATATGTCCTTTTATAAATTTCAACATAGCTTATTTGTTTTCTGATAGTTGCTCTTCAGTTCCTTTCGCTTTAATATCGGTGCCTAAACGCTGTAGGTAAGCGATCATGGCTACAATCTCCCTATCTCGCATTTCCACAAATTCTTCTCCATTATCGGCAGCGTATTTTTTGTCAGTTTCATAGCCCTTGGCGAAATCAGGATCCGAATAAAGGTTTTTCTCAATTTTCAATGCCTGTTCGTCCATTGATGCTTTGGCATTGGCAATATCTTCTTCTGAGTAGGTTACGCCCAAGGTTGCCATAACCTTCATTTTATCTTGTATGTCGCTGCGGTCGTGCTCATCTTTAACCAACCACTGATAGGCGGGCATAATAGAGCCTGATGAGGTGCTCTGGGGGTCGTACATATGGTTTAGGTGCCAGTTATCGGAGTATTTTCCGCCGATTCTGTGCAGATCGGGCCCAGTGCGTTTGCTTCCCCATAAAAATGGGTGGTCGTAGACGAATTCACCTGCTTTGGAATATTCGCCATAACGCTCTACCTCACTTCTGAAAGGCCGTATCATTTGTGAATGGCAGCCCACACAACCCTCGCGTATGTAGAGATCCCTGCCCTCCAATTCCAAAGGTGTGTAGGGTTTTACACTGACAATGGTGGGGATGTTGGATTTTACCATTATAGTGGGCACGATCTGTATGATGCCGCCGATTAAAATCGTGACAGTTGCCAAGAGGGTCAATTGTACTGGTTTGCGCTCTAACCATGTGTGATAGGTCTCCCCGGCCGTTCTCTTTTTCGAAACCCGGCTCAAAGCTGGGGCTTCTGCCAATTCATCCTCTACTTTGCTTCCTGATTTTATGGTCAGTACCACATTGTATATCATCACACATGCCCCAACGATGTAGAGGCTGCCACCTATGGCACGCATCCAGTACATAGGCATTATTTCATTTACGGTTTCCAGAAAATTACCGTAGACCAAGGTGCCGTCTGGGTTAAAGTCTTTCCACATCAAGGCTTGGGTAAAGCCCGCTACGTACATGGGCAAGGTGTACAGTATGATGCCCAAGGTGCCTATCCAGAAGTGGAAATTGGCCATCCTTAACGATGCTAACCGGGTTTTGAACATTTTTGGAACCAGCCAATAGATCATGCCAAAAGTAAGGAAGCCGTTCCATGCCAAGGCACCTACATGAACGTGGGCTATGATCCAGTCACTGAAGTGGGCAATGGCGTTCACGTTTTTAAGTGAAAGCATGGGTCCTTCAAAAGTTGCCATACCATACCCGGTAATGGCCACCACCATAAATTTTAAGGTTGGATCTGTTCGCACCTTGTCCCAAGCACCTCTTAAGGTCAATAAACCATTGATCATACCACCCCATGAAGGGGCAATTAACATTATAGAGAATGCTATACCTATGTTTTGAACCCATTCAGGTAGTGAGGAATATAATAAATGGTGTGGCCCAGCCCATATATATATGAATATCAAAGACCAAAAGTGAACGATTGACAACCGGTAGGAGTAGATAGGTCTATTTGCCGCTTTGGGCACAAAATAGTACATCAGTCCCAAGAAAGGGGTAGTGAGAAAGAATGCTACTGCATTGTGGCCGTACCACCATTGTACAAGGGCATCTTGCACCCCTGCATAAACAGAGTAACTTTTCAATGCGCTTACGGGCAGTGCCAAACTATTGAAAATATGTAGTACGGCAACGGTAACGAATGTCGCTACATAAAACCAAATGGCAACGTACAAATGCCGTTGCCTTCTTTTTATCATGGTACCGATAAGGTTAACACCAAAGGCTACCCAAACCAGTGCAATGGCAATATCTATTGGCCACTCGAGTTCTGCATATTCTTTTGAGGAGGTGTACCCTAAAGGCAGGGTAATGGCCGCAGCAACAATAATGGCCTGCCAGCCCCAGAAATTGAACTTGCTCAACGCATCACTGAACATTCGTGCTTTGAGCAATCGCTGGGTAGAGTAATATACCCCGGCAAAAATGGCGTTGCCCACAAAGGCGAAGATTACCGCATTGGTGTGCAAGGGCCGTAAACGACCAAAACTCAGCCATGAAATACCATCTGTCACATTAGGGAAAAGAAACATGAAGGCCAGTAAAAGTCCCACCGACATTCCCACAACTCCCCAAAACAGGGTTGCGTAGATAAATTTCTTTACGATTTTGTTATCGTAATAAAACTGCTGTACTTCCATAATTATACTTTTTGACTTTTATTCAGTTGGTTTTGTTTATTCTCTTTTTTGCTTGAATCATCTTTGACCAGTTCATCTTCGAACAGCATTCGTACCGATGGGGTATACGCATCATCATATTGACCATTTTTTACAGAAACGATGAACGCCGTAAAAAAAATAATCGCAACTATAATACTGATTGCCAGTAACATATATATTACATTCATTGCCCCGCTCCTGAAATTGATGTGCAAAACTACTTTGCCATTATTCTGCAAAAAATGACTTTTATCAGGTTTTGCCCTTTTACGAAGATATTGTTTTTCTTTTTAAAAGCGATAATAAAGCACTTACGATAATGATGTTTTTTATGATGTACTGTCCAAGCAATGTGAGTGCAAAAGGGCTGTTGGTGAATGAAGTTTCGTTAAATTTAAGAACAGAGGAGCGAATGTACATCTCATGTGCGCCAATGCCAATAGTATTATTTTGTTCCTAAAAATGTTCAACAGTAGAAAAATACCAATGGTCACCTCTAAAATAGCCAGTAAAACAATGGATACATTTGGAGGGATGAAATAAAGCATGAGGTAATCAATGGTATCTTTCGCCAAACTTTCAGCTGGACTCATACCGGGAAAGAATTTTTAAAAACCGAACCATAGGTAAACCACCCCTATTGAAATTGCCAATAATGAATTTTGTCCGATTTGCTTTAGTATGTACTTGTGTTTTTTGGTTGCATCTTGGCAGTGTTGTATTTTACTGTAATTTCCTTCCCAACAAATTCGTCATAAGGGTAGCGAAAACGACAACACTGATCGAGCTCAATGGCATTAGTATTGCCGCAATTACGGGTTGAAGTTGTCCTGTTACAGCAAAATAGAGCCCCACTACATTATATAATAGAGATAGAATAAAGCTCATTTTAATGATCTTCATCGCTTTTTTTGATGCCACTATATACTGATACAGTTGTTGAAATTTAGAGGCATCCATTATACCATCACAGGCGGGTGAAAAGACATTGACGTTTTCTGATATGGCAATGCCGACATCGCTTTGGGCCAAGGCACCTGCATCATTGAGACCGTCACCGACCATAAGCACTTTTTTGCCCTGGTCTTGTAATGATTTGATGAATTCTAGTTTGTTTTCTGGTGTTTGGTTGAAAAAGAGGGGTGTTAGCTTCGGCAATAATTTTTCCAATCTAGATTTTTCACCTTCGTTATCGCCAGATAAAATTGCTAGACCCAGCGTTTCTGACATTGTTTTGAAAAGTTCAAAAACACCTTCCCTGTATTGGTTGTGAAACACATATTTTCCTTTGTAGGCATCGTTGCTGCTAATATGTACCGAGGTGTTCAAGGTCTTTGAGCCTTGGTGGTTCTCTACAAAATCTGCAGAGCCTATTTTAATATGACTGTTGTCTTTGCTGCCTTTTATCCCTTTGCCCAGATGCTCTTCATACTCATCTAAGGTGATGATGTTCTGCTCAGAGAGCATATCGTACAATGTTCTGCTCAATGGATGGTTAGAGGCGCGCAGGGTATTCTTTAGAAGAGATTCTTCTGCCGGGGTCAAGGGCATACCTTCATAGCTTGCCGCACTTTTTTGGACCGTTGTGATAGTGCCGGTCTTATCAAAAATGGCGGTATCGACTTGCGCCAATCGCTCGATGGCCCGGGTGTCTTTAAGATAGAATTTCCGGCGGCCAAAAATACGCAACATATTACCTAAGGTAAACGGTGAGGCCAAAGCAATAGCACAAGGGCAGGCAATGATAAGTACTGCCGTAAATACATTCAGGGCTTTGGCACTATCGTAAAACAGCCAAAAAACGGTCGCTACAAACGCAATGGCCAGCACTGAGACCGTAAACCTTTTTCCAATACTATCGGTCAGGGTCTGGAACGTATCCGAGGGGTTGTTCTGAAAAACGGTATTGCCCCACAATTGCGTTAGGTAGCTTTGGGAAACTGACTTTAGGGCATCCATCTCAATGGCCCCGGTGAGCTGCTTGCCCCCTGCAAAAATCTTATCGCCAGACACTTTGTAAACGGGTTCAGATTCGCCCGTGACAAAACTATAATCTATACGGGCGTTGCCATTGATAAGTATGCCGTCTACAGGAATCAACTCTTGGTTTCGTATAAGAAGACGATCACCTTGCTTTATATCGTACACCTGGGCGACCTCTTCTTTTCCGTTGGGGCTTATTCGGGTAACGGCTATTGGAAAATATGATTTGTAATCTCGCTCAAAAGATAGAAAGGAATAGGTTTTCTGTTGAAAAAATTTACCGAGAAGCAGAAAAAACACCAAGCCCGTCAAACTATCAAAAAAACCAGACCCCCAATCGAAAATTATTTCCAAAGTACTGCGAATGAAAAGCACCAAAATACCAATGGCGATGGGTACATCTATATTCAAAATTCTAGAACGAAGTCCTTTGTACGCCGAAATCAAGTAGTCTTGCCCTGAATAATAGACTACGGGTACTGAAAAAGCGAACATGAGCCATCGAAAAAGCTCTTTGTATTGTTCTAGCCAATAGTCACTTGCTCCTGTTTTGATGCCAGGAAGGTCAAAATACTCAGGAAAGGAAAGGAACATTACATTGCCAAAGGCAAAGCCCGCAACTCCTAATTTATAGATAAGACTACGGTTTACCGGCTTTTTTTTATTGTCAAAATCATCTAAGGAAATGTAGGGCTCATAGCCTATTCTTGCCAACAAGGTGATCAGGTTTTTCAATGAAACCGATTCTGGCTTGTACAAAATGCGAACTGTTTTCTTCGGAAAGTCAACTAATGAGCTACTTATTGAGGGATTGAGCTTATTTAGGTTTTCCAAGACCCAAATACAAGAGCTGCAATGTATGTGCGGAATGTAAAGATTGACGACCTGAAGATTGCCATCATTGAATTCTGTCAGCTTTTCAACAATAGCGGTGGAGTCAAGAAAATCATATTTGCCTTCAACTGTTTTTGGGGTCGCCCCAGCATTGGATTGTAGGTCATAATAATACAACAAACCATTGTTTGAGAAAATTTCGTAGACCGTTTTGCAGCCGTTGCAACAAAAGTGCTTTTCATCGTGATAAATTGGCGAAGTACCACAATCATCACCACAATGGTAACATTCATTCGTATTCATAAAACATTTGATTATTGCCCAATACAAAGTTGATTATCAACGTGTGTTAAAAATATGATATAAATCAGGCTTTTCAAATTAAATAATATATAGTTAACTTTGCGATGTTGGGTATTAATACCATGGTCATGGAAAGTAAATGTGAAAATTGCATCATTCGTCAGTTCAATGCGCTGCGCGCTATGAACAAAGAAGAATTGAAAGAAGTTTCAGATTCCAAAACCACCAAGTTCATCAAAAAGGGTAAGGTACTGTTCGAAGAAGGAGAGAAACTTGATGGGGTTTTCTGCGTTCGTAAGGGTATCTCCAAGCTTTCTAAGTTAAGTGCCAATGGTAAGGATCAAATTGTAAAACTGGTCACCAAGGGCCAAGTTTTGGGCCAACGTTCTGTTATTTCAGAAGAATCCACCAATTTAAGTGCGGTTGCCGTAAATGATATGGAGGTCTGTTTTATTCCGAAAGAGAATATTATACAAACATTGAACACAAACCCTGCTTTTGCCATTGAGCTTTTGCGCCATATGGCCCATGACCTTAGAGAGTCAGATGATGTCATCGTAAATATGTCTCAAAAAACGGTGAAACAGCGGGTTGCCGAAGCATTTTTGTACTTGAAAAATAATTTCGGGGAGGATAAAGAGGGCTTTCTACTACTCACCCTGTCTCGTGAAGATATTGCCAATGTAGTGGGTACCGCTACCGAATCTTGTATACGAATTATATCAGATTTCAAGAAAAAGGGATGGTTGAAAACTTCTGGCAAAAAAATCGGTATTATTGCCAAAAAGGAACTTCAAGGGCTAGTAGAAAGATTGTAGCGGGCATTATCTGAGACAAGGGCTTGTTTTTAGTGCCGTTTCTTTTGTGAAAACATTACCAAATATTAGAATAGCCCTCTCTTTTTAGTGCTATTTTCTGTTGCACGGGTTATAGAACAAATAATTTTGTGTTATATATCCTGACAAATGTCATAGTTTTTGTTTTTATAGTTTATTAGTTTTACGAGATAGAAAGAAAATTTATCTTGTGAAAAGAGTATTGATACCCATTGACTTTTCAGAAAATTCTTGGAACGCCGCCAAATATAGTATTGAGTTATTCAAGAACGAGGCTTGTATATTTTTTTTGCTCAATACCTATACCCCAGCTATTGCCAATAGTCGGTTTATGGCTTCTAATGTAAACAGCAATCAGGTTAATTCCGAAAAGAATAGTTCTGAAAAAGGTTTGATAGAAGTCTTAAAGCGTATTAAAGACACCTATTCTTATAAAAATCATAGTTTTGAGACTATTTCTTCGTTCAGTTTATTAGTTAATGAGATTAAGAGGGTGGTTGAATGCGAGGGTATTGATTTAATTGTTACGGGTACTAAGGGAGCTTCCGGTTTGGAAGAAATTTTCATGGGAAGTAATACCGTTCAGATTATCAAATCTGTCAAAAACTGCCCTGTTTTGGCTATACCTCAGTACTTTCAATTTACAGTTCCTTCTGAAATTGCATTTGCTACAGATTTGAACCGGTTCTATTCCCCATCCGAATTACAGCCCATCATCAATTTATCGAAGACCTTTGGTGCTACTATTCATATTGTGCATGTGCAGTATAAGACCAAAGATTTGACCGAGCTTCAACAGTTTAATTTGGGAATGTTACGTAAGTACTTAAAAAATGCAGCACATGAGTTGCACACAGTTACCGAATTGAATTCAATTTCAAATACCTTGGAGGTTTTTACTGATGAATTCGATGTTTATTTGCTTGCTATGCTTAATTATAAGCATAGTTATGTGGAAAAAATAACACGTGAACCCGTGATAAACCGTATAGCTTTTCATACGCAAATACCCTTATTGGTGATTCCGGAGTTGGGTATGGAGCGTTCTTCAAAAAATCATAAAGGGGAAACGTTATTTTCAAAATAATGATTTGTGCTACAAGCAGGTTGCGCTATGGTTTTTAGGTTTGCCACACTATATCCTGAATGGATTCTTAATTTCACATAAAACAAAGAGTAACTTCGATTAAGTCAAAAACCTTTGTTATCTTTGTATCGTTGTGTTGTGACCCAGAAGCCTATGAACTAGGTTTGGGCCAATGAAAGGCTTTCCTTGTTGGGAGGCTTTTTTTATGGACATTACTTTTTGATATATGAAAGCAGCCTCAGGCGGTGACTTTTAAGTGGCTTATCACTTCTTTTTTATCTTCCCGAAGATCTAGTGTGGTTTTTTTGTCATTGGCGACTTGCTCCTGTAGTAGTTGCCATTCTTTTCTCGCCTTCTTCGCTTTTTCGGATTTTACTGGGCAGTTAGTTGTTTTCATACTTAATGTTTTGGTCAATGATTACAAAGTAAGGGGTCGTAAGTACTTCATGAATTTTAATCGATGATTGGTCAATGATAACGACTAAAGGCAAACTTTATAGATTAACTGCCAGATGATTTGTTGATTTTCTGAAAAGACTAAAACATTATCGAATAATTTTGTAATAAATTCATAAGGGTATTTCGTATTGGGAACGATGGTAAACGAAGACCCTAATTGTTATTGATATGAAACCATGGAGAATTTAGACCCCTTAAACCTTATGCATTACAAAATGGACTAAAGATGCTGCCAATTTAGCGGTTCGATCATCAATATCATAGGTGGGGTTCATTTCTGCCACATCCATACTTATCAGTTTTTTTGAATCTAGAATGGGTTTAATACATTCCAGAACCACATCCGGTTCAAAACCCATGGGCGATGGGGCACTTACACCAGGGGCATAGGCCGATGAAAACCCATCTAGATCTATTGTCAAATACACACGGTCTATTTTTTCCAAGAATTTATTTAAGGTTTCATGAATGTTTCCCAAATGGTGCATATTGAAGTTTTTATTCTCAATATATGTTACATTAAGGTCTTTGGCCGTAGTAAACAAGGTACGGTCATTTGCATCTTTTCGAATACCCAGACATAGATAATTGAATTGGCTACCAGCTGCTTGGCAATCTTGTGCGATTTGGTAAAAAGGAGTTCCTGAATTATTTCCGTTATTGTTGGGGCGAAGGTCGAAATGTGCATCAAAATTAATGATGCCCACTGTTTTGTTTTCTTCCAAATGATTTTTTACACCACTGAAATGTCCGTAGGCCACATCATGACCACCTCCCAAAACAATGGGGAATACATCCTTATCCAATAAAAGGGAGACTTTTTTCGATAGGGTTGTTTGTGAGGCCTCCATATCCGCATCAAGGCATTGAACAGATCCAACATCGATCAAATGTACACTCTCTTCTAGGTGATTGGGCATTTTGCCCAGCTGTTTCCGAATGGCCTTAGATCCTTCGATTGCTCCTTTTCTTCCTTGGTTCCTTTTTACACCTTCATCACAGTCATACCCTAAAATCGCTAGGGTCTTTTTAGATTTAGAGGATATCTGCTCCTTTTCAAGATCAATGCATTTTATCTTTTCATGCAGATAGAGTTGGTTTTGCGAATTTCGTCCGTTCCAAATGCTTGGGTCTGTAGAAGTGTGTTTTTTCATAAAATCTATACTGATGTTCTTGCTTATTTTATTGTTCACAGACTAAAGCCTTGGTAATTCAAAATCTGAATTGCCTCCAGACCCGCCTGCCAGACGGGCAGGCCTGCCTGCCGGACAGGCAGGTTTATCTGGAGGATGGCAATAGAATGAGCAGCTAAGGCTTTAACCAAATTCTAGACAATCTTATAAAAGCTAATCAAACAAGCCATCCAATAATTCATTTTCCACTAAATTTGGTAAAGTGACCTTCAGTTCGGGTGTTCTTTCCATTTCTCTTTTTATGGCGAAAATCGCTTCCTTGTTCCGTGACCAACTTCTTCTTGAAATACCATTGTTGACATCATAGAACAACATATTTTTCAGCCGTTTCGAAGCATTTTCGGAGCCGTCCAGTACCATGCCGAACCCACCGTTGACGACCTCGCCCCACCCTACGCCCCCACCATTGTGTATCGATACCCAAGTGGCTCCTCTAAAGCTATCGCCGATGACATTATGGATGGCCATATCGGCCGTAAACTTGCTGCCGTCGTAGATATTACTGGTTTCGCGATAAGGGGAGTCGGTACCGCTGACATCATGATGGTCCCTGCCCAAGACAATGGGAGCGGAGATTTCACCTGCTGCTACAGCTTGGTTAAAGGCTTCCGCAATTTTAGCCCTTCCCTCGGCATCGGCATACAATATGCGTGCTTGTGAACCGACCACTAGCTTATTGTTTTCGGCTTCACGGATCCAAGTGATATTATCCTGCATTTGTTGTTGGATCTCTTTGGGGGCTTTCGTTTTTATTTCTTCCATGACCTTTAATGCAATAGTATCGGTCTTTTGCAGGTCTTTGGATTTTCCTGAAGTGCAGACCCAGCGAAAAGGGCCAAAACCGTAGTCAAAGCACATGGGACCTAAAATATCCTGTACATAAGAAGGGTAGGCCCAGTCTTCATTTTTGTGGGATGTGGAGTTTGTGAATTCCCCATTGGCATCCTTATAGATTTTAGCCCCTGCCCGTGATGCTTCCAGTAAGAAGGCATTGCCATAATCAAAGAAATAAGTGCCTTTTTTGGTGTGTTTGTTTATTGCCGCCACTTGCCTTCGTATCGACTCCTGTGCTTTTTCCTTGAACGCTTCGGGGTCGTTGCCCATGAGTTCGTTCGATTCCTCAAAACTTGTTCCTACCGGGTAATAGCCCCCTGCCCACGGGTTGTGCAACGAAGTTTGGTCAGAACCGAGGTGTATGAAAATGTTTTCGTCATAAAACCGTTCCCAAACCGTAACGATATTACCGATATAAGCGATGGAAACTACCTGCTCTTTTTGCTGTGCTTCTTTAGTACGGGTTACGAGATCATCTAAGTTATCGACCAAAATATCTACCCAACCCTGCGCATATCTTTTTGTTGCCGCTTTGGCGTTCACTTCTGCACAAATGGTGATACAGCCCGCAATAGTACCGGCTTTTGGTTGTGCCCCGCTCATACCGCCCAAGCCTGAGGTCAAGAATATTTTTCCTGAGGGTTTTTCACCTTTTTTCAGCACCTTTCTAAAAGCGTTCATAACCGTGATGGTGGTGCCGTGAACAATGCCCTGTGGTCCTATGTACATATACGAGCCGGCGGTCATTTGGCCGTATTGGGTAACTCCCAGGGCATTGTATTTTTCCCAATCGTCGGGTTTGGAGTAATTGGGCAGCATCATGCCATTGGTGACCACGGCCCTTGGTGCTTCTTGGGAAGAGGGAAACAGTCCCATCGGATGGCCCGAATAAATATGCAGCGTCTGTTCATCGTTCATGTTCGCCAAATATTGCATGGTCAATAGATACTGTGCCCAGTTTTGGAACACGGCGCCATTGCCACCATAGGTAATCAATTCTTCAGGGTGCTGGGCCACGGCGGGATCCAGATTGTTCTGTATCATCAGCATGATGCTGGCGGCCTGTACCGTTTTGGCAGGATATTCATTTACGGGCCTGGCATATATTTTGTAATCGGGCTTGAAACGGTACATATAGATTCTGCCGTACGACTTTAGCTCGGTAGCGAATTCCGAGGCAAGTTCAGTATGCCATTTTTTGGGAAAGTACCGCAGTGCATTGCGGATGGCCAATTTTTTTTCTTTCAAGGAAAGAATATCCTTTCTTTTGGGAGCGTGGCTAAGTTTCAGGGAATATGCCCTTTTCGGAGGCAGCTCTGTGGGAATACCTTGTACTATTTGCGATTTAAAATTTGATGCTGTCATACAAATCAAAATTTATTTTTTATACTAAACTTGTTTTACAAATGAAACATTCCCCCTTTGGGGCTAGGGGGCTTTATGTTTGTCAAATACCACCCCTCCGTTTTTCCATATCACACAGGGTTTGAACGCTCCTTGGTTGTATAAAATTTCTTTGTGATCATGGGTGTGAAAAATGCTGAGGTCTGCCAAAAAGCCTTTTGCCAATTGTCCCCTGTCAGAAAGGTTTAAAGCTGCTGCTGCCCTAAAGGTTATTCCCGCCAAGACTTCGGCGTTGGTCAATTTTTCAAAAGTTCCAAGAATGGCGGCCTGTGTCAAAAGATCGCCCATCGGTGCAGAACCGGGGTTGTGGTCGCTGGCAATGGCCAAGGCACCACCTGCATCCAATATTTTTCTTGCTGGGGTGAAGTTACAGCCCAGCCCCAAAGATGCACCTGGTAGGGCGGTCGCGATGACATTGCTTTTTGCCAATAGTGTTATTTCTTTTTGTGTGCTGGCCTCTAAATGATCGGCGCTTATTGCTCCGAATTCAACAGCAATCTTACTGCCACTTGTTGAAAATTGATCGGCATGTACCGTAATGTCGAATCCCATTCCTTTTGCTTCTTGAAAATAGGGAGCAATCTCATTTTTTGAAAAAGCACTTTCTTCGATAAAGGCATCGATCCTATTGGTCAGCCTTTGTTCTTTCAATATTGGAAAAAGCTCAGAACTTATTTCTTCTAGATATTCACTGGCAGACCCTGGGTAATCTTTTGGCAGCATGTGCGCCGCCAGGCAGGTGGGAACCAAATCTGCCGAAATGGAAGCATTTGCATCTTTAATGGCGCGCAACATTTTAAGTTCTTCAGCGATCGAGAGGCCATAACCACTTTTTACCTCTATGGTCGTCACCCCGTTCTTAAGGTGTTGTTTTGCCCGTTTTACGATTCCCTTGACCAACTCTTCTTGCGAAGCTTTACGGGTTTGGGTAACGGTATCCCAAATTCCGCCACCGGTCTTGGCAATTTCCAAATAGCTTTTTCCTGCATTGCGCAGGGCATAATCATTGGCGCGTGTGCCACCGAAACAAATATGGGTATGTGAATCGATAAATCCGGGTAGACAGGTGTGGTTGCCTTCAAGTTTGATGATTTCTGCCTTCAACTCTTCAGCTTTTGGAAATACATCAATGTATTTTCCGATGGAATGGATATATCCGTTTTCAACTAAGATTCCCGCATCTTCCCATACAGTCAGTTGATCATCGGTTATCGGGCCTTTAAGCGATAGTCCGGTCATGGGAATGATTTGTTTGAATGGTCCTATGAGTTTTATGTTGTTCATTTTTTATACGTGACAATTATTGAATGATATAATGATTGAATGGGGCTGGTTAAATACATTGCTTTTTTTGATATTTTTCTGTTTTTCATCTTTGAACGTAGGTTGATTTTTTTTTTTGCTTTTGACACTATCTTGGTTATTTCAAGTGCTTTCACTAGAAGCCTTCCCAATTCTATACTTTCTTTTGATAAATCTGCATCTTTTATTACTTCCAGCCAATATTCCGGTTCATCAACTTCTTCTGCCACAATACATATTTTACTAAAAAATTCCTTTTTAAACCATGCCCGGCAAGCTACCCTGTAATTTGCCCAGTAGATGTGGATGACTTAACGACCCAGCTATGCGTAGTGCAGTATTTTAAAGCTCCACACTTTCAATTTACCACTAAATTTCTTTATATACTCCTTCCATTTTAAAATTCGAAATTTCCGCCTGCCTCGCCGGCAGGCAGGCTTGCTCTTTTTCCGCCGATCGACGTTAAAATTTATCGCCGTCCGCCTAAGGTGGATGCTTTTGCCACCACTCCACCTCGCCCATAGCTCCCGCTATGTCGTGCCTTGCTCGCCGAAAAAATAGACTGCCCGTATTCTCCCGAATTTTAAAATGGAAGGAGTATATCCATAATCTCTCAATTTGCGATGAACCCCACATTACGTATAGGTTTTTTTAGCTGGCTGGGCTTTATTTTCCGTTCTGCTGATAGCGTTGGTAAAGGCATACTCTTTTACTCCCGAAGGCTCGGGATTGGCTCGTGCGGTTGGTTTTTGAGCGACTTGGCCCCCGAAAGCTTTCGGGATGTATGACTTTTAGTGTTGGCATTTACACTCGGTTTAATTCATCCATTAGTGCCTTACGTTGTGGATATTGTTTTCTGAATAATTCTATTAACTCATTTACTTTTTCTTTCCCACCCAACTTTTTCATTCTACGTAAATACCTGCAAGCTGTTTGGTAGTGATTTCTTCCTATATATTTTTCAACGTAATTTATAATTCTTTCGCTGTACAATTCAATCAATTCAGAAGAATAGTCTTTTGATAAATATTGCTCATTTTGTTGAATGCTCTCCATAGATATATTTTGTTTAAGCATAATAAATAACCTATCCCACCATTCTTCTTTAATATATATTTTTCGAATTAATTCAGTGTATGTCCATCTCTGTTTAGGAGTGATTTCTTTTATTATTTCTTCTAAAAATGGATGCCAATTTTTATCCTCAATGTTATCTTTTAGGATTTGATAATAATCCTGTTCAGGATGAAAATTGTCAATAAATAAAAATCGAGAATACTTAATAATTTTAGAAGTGTCTTTTTCTGATTGAGAAACTTTTAGCAACCAATTGTACCAAACTTTTACTAAGCCTGGTTTGTCTTTTTCATCACATTTAATTCCGTCTTTTGAGAGTTTTACTACTCTTTCAAAGTTTTTACTTTCAAATGCCTTTTCTATCTCTGTTGTTCTTATTGATGAGTTTGAAATGTGTTTGTTGATATATCTCTCAACTTCTTTTAAAGTTTTAAACTTTCTTAATAAGTCCAATTTAAAAGATTGAGCTCGTTTTCTTTCATATTCTCCGTTAATGGTATCCAGACAACTAAGTATTATATCTACATCACTTTCTTGTTCGACTAATTCAGAGGCAATATGAAGCATTCCTAAATGCCAATCCCAACCGTCAAATAATTTTTGATTAAAGGTATAAATACAATATTCAAATATTTCTTCCTTTAAGGCTTTAGGAAGTTTTTCTTGTGCTACTTTTGAAAGTAATTCCATTGCCGACTCTACAAAATAACCCAAATCACCGTTACTATCGTCTCCATATTGAAACGCTTCTGTCATTTCTTCCAATAAAGCTGTACTTATAAAAAATACATTTTCGAAATTATTATTGGCTAAATATTTTTCAGCATTTTCTAAAAACGGTTCTGTGGTGTTTACTACGTATTTCATATCTGACCAACCAATCCAACCGTCTCTTCCTGCGGCAGATTGTAAAATGGAATGGATTTGTTTTTGATAAAATTCTTTTGATTGGTTTTGACTTAAATGCCCAAAGGATGCTAAAAAGTAGTTTCTAAATTTTTTGTCCTTTTTGCTGTTTTCTTGCACAAAATCAATTAGCTCTTTGTGTGAAATTTCTTTTAGTAATTCTTTTACTTGTTGAGAAACGGATTTAGTTTTTTTCTTTCTTGGTTTAGAAATACTCGGTTGATTTAATTCTAATTCATCTTGCTGTAAATGAAAAATTACTGCAACTACGTGTTTACAAACAGGTCCCATATCATAAGGACAATCGCAATTATGTTCGGTAATGGTATTGTCACTAACCTCTAATTGAACGGTGTACTCTTCCGTACCCGAAACAATAGCTTCATACCTGCCCGTCCGGCAGGCGGGTTCTCCATTAGATATTTCTGAAAAATCAGTTATTGCACTTCCTTTAAAATAAGAAAGTCCTCTTTTTAAAATCTTCTCATCAATAAGTTGCTCAAATTCGTTTAATGGTATTCTCATAATTTTTTCTCGCAGATTACGCTGATGTCCACAGATTTTATTTCTTAAGTTTTTTAGCTATTGATTTAGCATTGAGCTTTGTCACCACTTTTTTACCCGTAGTACTTTCCAATTTAAGTCGAGCTGCTTTTGCCACATCTCCACCTTTTTTGGCTACTTTTTTGTTTTCAGTAAAATTTTTCGGTTTCTTTTGCTTGGATATTTCGGTGGTAGATGCTTCCGCCAACATATTAAGTACCAATTCCAGATTGCTCATATTATCTCTGAGGTTTTCCTTTTTAAGTCCTTTGAGTTTTTTGTAATCTTTCACTTCCAATCCTGCCCAAGCTTTGGTTAGTTCATTGGTGAGGATGGCATATTCTAATCCTTTTTTTACGCCTTTGGTATCCCATTCGTCAGTTAATTCTTTGCGGACTTCAATACTTTTTAGGCGTTGGTTTATCCATTCTTTGGAATAACCTTTTTTAAGATACGTTTCCATTGCTCTGTCAAAAGCTAACTCGGGGTCTTCAATTTCATCTATTCGTTCTGTTCCAATTTTTGCCAGCCATTGTTTAAATGGTTCTGCTTTAGGAGATGGTATGGATTGTATTAGTCTAAATAACTGTTCGGTATCTGCTACATCTGTTAGTCGCATTTTACCGTCTTGAGCAAGCATTTTTAACTGTCCGATATTTTCGGACAGTTCACTTCCCTCATCTTTAAATTTCTTTTTTAGGTCACTCCAGTATTTTCTCGAACGAGTGTTATCTGCCAAAATTGCTATTACATCAATAATGGAAAAGACCCATTTTTCTTGCTCTTCATCCCAATGGGTACGAACAGTTTGTTCCTGAAATATTTTCAGTGCTGTGTCTTTATTACTCATTGTCTAATTTCTTTATGGTAATATTTTCTACCAATGATTTCATTTGTGTAATTGCCATTTTGTTTAATTGTATTAGTCTATTCTTTTGTTCTAAACCTTAATGAATAAGCATAGCATTGATGCTTTCAAGATTAGATATTACTACCAATTGTTGAATGGTAGCCATATTGTCAAAGAAACCCCTGCATCTTTCAGTGCAGGGTAGTTTAGTTTTTTTTCATCTTTACAATGAAGACCTCCTTTTTTGTCATAGTCTTAATTTTTGATAGTCCGATTGTGTCGTCGCCAATATTCTGGTCACATATTTAATCCCACCGGTGGGTTTAATTCCCCGATGCTTGCATCGAAATGCAAAACCTGCCCGTCCGGCAGGCGGGGGTATTTTCCTTTTTCATGCCTCGTGGGCCTGCCCCGAGGTTATTGACTGATAGAAGGATAGAATGGGACAATGCTATAATATACTCCTGCCATTTTAAAACCCGAAATTTCCGCCTGCCTCGCCGGCAGGCAGGCTTGCTCTTTTTCCGCCGATCGGCGTTAAAATTTATAGCCATAGCTATGGCTATGCCGATAAATTTTGCCTTGCCCGCCGAAAAAATAGACTGCCCGTAT
>JAJRSY010000332.1 GCA_024278565.1 Bacteroidota bacterium | reverse complement strand
TATCCTGAAAAGCATTTGGAGGCTCCATCTTTACAGTCAGACCTGAAACGGCTTAAAGAAAAAGTGGATGCCGGTGCCGATTATATAGTGACACAGATGTTTTTTGACAACCAAGGGTTCTTTGAGTTTGTGGCCGCTGCCAAAGAAATGGGGATCAATGTGCCGATAATACCCGGTATTAAACCCATTGCGGTAAAAAGGCACTTGCAGTTGTTGCCCCAAGTATTTAAAATAGACCTGCCACAAGACCTGGTAGATGCGATAGATGCGTGTAAAAACAACAAAGCGGTACGTCAGGTGGGGGTTGAATGGGCAATACGGCAATCAAAGGAACTGAAGGCGGCAGGTGTTCCGGTACTGCATTACTATTCAATGGGGAAATCGGATAACATTCAGGCGATAGCAAATGCCTTGTTCTAGTTTTTGATCAAAGATCTTTAATTTGGAATTATTTTACTTGGAAACCATAAACCAACTACTGCCTACTTTTTTCTATTTTTACACCCCATGAGCCCGAAATATATTTTGCACCTTCTTTTTTTGGTCATTAGTGGTAACTGCCAAGCGCAAGAGCGAAAAACAATATATACATTCGATGCAGACCTCTATTACGGATCGATCCTACTGCACAATCCTAATATCTCGCATTTGATAACCGAGCATCCGGCAGGTTTTATTTTAGGGTATAACCGCAAGACTTTTGGTGATGAGATATGGCAGCAGGGCTTTAATTACCCAGATTTGGGGGCATCTTTCATTTATCAAGACATGGTCAACCCTACTTTGGGCGAGAACTATGGGCTCTATGCCCATTTCAATTTCTATTTTTTCAAACGCAATCTTCAATTTCGAGTTGGGCAAGGGGTAGCCTACAATACCAACCCTTATGATAAAAATCGAAATTTCAGAAATAATGCCTATGGTACGCACTTTATGAGCTCTACCTATTTGATGTTGAGCTTCCATAAAGAGAACATCATCAAGAATATTGGTTTCAAGACGGGTATATCACTTGTACATTTTTCCAATGCCAACTTTAAGGCGCCCAATACCTCTACAAATACTTTGGCCCTAAATGCAGGGTTGATATATACCTTGGGCAATGAAGATGAAATGGAGTACATCAAACGGGAAAAGGAAAAAATCACTGAACCCCTTCGTTATAATCTTACACTAAGAGGAGGTTTGAATGAGAGTGACGTCATAGATTCGGGGCAGTACGGGTTTGTTGTTCTCTCAGGGTATGTAGATAAGCGGGTGGGGCGAAAAAGTGCCCTGCAGTTGGGTACTGATGTGTTTTTTTCCAATTTTTTAAAGGAATTGATCCGGTACCAATCCGTTTCGTTTCCTGAAAACGAAGTTGCGGCCGATACCGATTTTAAACGGGTAGGGGTCTTTATCGGTCATGAACTGTTTATCAATAAACTGAGCATTTCCACCCAATTGGGTTATTATGTATACTACCCTTTTGATTTTGAAGGCAGGGTCTATAACCGATTGGGATTGAAACGTTATTTTGGGAAAAAGTGGTTTGGTGAAATTTCGCTGAAAGCACATGCTGCTGCTGCTGAGGCCGTTGAGTTCGGAATCGGAATTCGGTTGTGATTTTATATATTTAAAAGAATGGGGTTGATGGTTAAACACAGAATTTTGGAAATATGCCCACTTGTGGGCAGGATGCCTATGGTTATCTTTTTTTGTCTTTTTCTGATTTCCTGTAACAGCGAAAATGCATCGGACTGTTTTCAAAAAAGCGGTGCTATCGTTCGCAATGAGGTCAGCGTTCTTGATTTTACCAAGATCACGGTTTTTGAAAATGTAAATATGATCCTTAAGCAGGGTGATGAGACCAAAGTTGAGATAGAAACAGGGGAATTTCTCAAAAATGAGGTCGTGGTTACGGTAGAGGATGGTCGATTACTGTTGCGTGATACCAATGATTGCAATTATGTTAGGGAGTATGGTACGACCACCATCTATGTGACTGCCCCGAATATTACAGAGATACGAAGCAGTACGGGAGGGTTTGTCCGTAGTGACGGGCTATTGACCTATACGAGCCTGAAGCTTTTGTCAGAAAGTTTCATCAACACAGACAGCGAGACGACTGATGGGGAGTTTAATTTGCAACTTGATACCGAAAACCTAAGTTTAGTGGTCAATGGTATCGCTTATTTTAAGTTAAGGGGAAGGACAGGGGTTTTGAACCTCACCATAGCGGCCGGCGATTCAAGAATCGAAGCAAAAGACCTGATTGCCCAAAATGTAAACCTGAACCATAGGGGGTCCAATGACATGTTCATCAATCCGCAACAATCGATTAAAGGTGTCATTCGAGGTACGGGCGATGTGATCAGTTATAAAAGACCTGTAGAAGTTGAGGTGGAAGAGCTGTTCAATGGAAGGCTGTTGTTCAGGTATTGATCTGGCGAATTGGACTGTACACCCACTTCGTTTTTACGAGGAGCCGCTGTAAAAGTTGATTTCAGGCCTTACGGTAAAGGCGACTAAGCCTGCCCGCCGAGAGGAGGGTAAGTTGTTTATAAAAAGACGAAGCCCAATTATAATCATTTGGCATAAATTCAACAGATTACTTCGGTACGCTTCCCTTCGGTCGCATACCTCGCAATGACGTAATGATGGGCCCGATACAAAAATACCTGAAGAACCTGTTCGCCTCAAAGAGGGTGTTGGGTGATGATGCCCAATTACGGGGATTGGTAAAGGCCGATGCCTTGTTGAACAATCTTGTTGAGAAGCACAAAGTACCCGGTTTGGCGATTACCGTTTTAAAGGAGGGAAATATACTATTGCAAAAAGGCTATGGCTATGCCGATTTGGAAAAAAAGACAGCGGTGAATCCCAAAAAAACCATTTTTCGGATCGCAAGTGTTTCCAAACCCATTGCAGCTACGGCTTTGGCGTATATGGTGGCTGAGGGGCACATTGACCTCGATGCTTCTTTCTATGACTATGTCCCTTATTATCCCAAGAAAAATACGATTTCACCATTCGACAATTGGCAAGCCATACGGCAGGTATTCGAAGTTACCAAGGTATGGAATACGGTCAGAACAAACCCCACACCATCAAAGAGAGCCTATCGATTTTCATGGATGATGAGCTGCTATTCAAGCCCGGTACGGACTACCACTACAATAGTTATGATTGGGTACTGGTCTCTTTGGCCATGCAGGAAGC
>JAJRSY010000331.1 GCA_024278565.1 Bacteroidota bacterium | reverse complement strand
CTATGTGGTTGATGATATGGGCAGCCCTATAGTTTGCCCAAATTGCAAAGCCCAAAAATCTGAAGTGTATTACGAGCGGAAAAGTATCTTTCAAAAACTGTTTCCCTTTTTTGAAAAAAGAAAATACAAATGCTTGAACTGTGGTATTATTACAAAACCAGAATAGGGTGCATCGTATTTTTGGCATGAATAGCATCTCAGAAATATGAAAAACAATAGCTTCCTGCCATTCTCAACCATTCTTTGACAAGGCGGCCCCGTTAAGAAATAGGCAATAAGCCTCGTTCTTTTCTTTTATTGTCCTAAACGTTGGTATATTTCCGCTTTGTCAACTGTATCCAAAACTTTGTACCTCTCTTTTAAGGCAATATCCATATATTGGTTTGCCCTCACTTGTTTTTCATTAAAAATCAGACGGTCAAGCCTAGTTACTATGATGTTTGGCCTAATATCCTCTATGATGTACCTAAGCTCGGCCATCTTATTTTCTCTCGGATTGCCATAAGCAGCGAACATCTCGTGCTTAAGTATGTTGCTTGGGTGGGTGGCCGCCTTTGTAGGCGGATTTCTCCCCAATGGCCAATAACCGATATGGTAGCCCAGGAAAAGAATGTCTTCGGTGTCGATATTGTTCCGTATCAAATACTTTGGAACAGTAATTCCCTCCCCGTTGTAAAAGCTTCCCCGTTCAATCTTATGCTTTATAACAGCGTAATATTCCAAATAGCTCTCTACGGGAAGTAACAACAATAACAGTAAGTACATTTTGTGTATAGTGGGTTTTTTGAAAAATGAAACCTTGTTGATCGCGATACCTACCAAAATCGTTAGAATGGGATATAACAGAATCAAATAGTGACCGTTGATCCTCCCCCCTTTAAAGAACGAATACAAGACCCCTAGAATACTTACCAACAAAATTTGAACTGATGGGTTCTTAAAATCAAGATACTTTTTTTTTCGGGCATAAAAGAGAAACCCTATGACCACCAAAAATGTGGGCATCATTCTAAAGATCGAATACCGTCTTGCCCCAGCATAGTCCAACGGGGCAATAACTACCGATTTCCACCATAGTTCTTGAAGGCCCTGTAAATAATAAGGTACTATGGTCAGCAAAATAACAGTGATAATACCTAGTCCGTATAGGGTAACGCCAAAAACCCCATTTTTGTACTCTTTGTTTTTTACAAAATAGTATATCAAATACAGACCGACCAACAAAACAGGATATGCCATGTTCAATTTCACCATAATTGAAACACCCATTAGCAAACCGGCCAAAGCCAACCATAACCAATGTTTGTTTTTGATGACCAAATAAATGGCCGGCATCAAAAAAACGACGCTAATATGTTCTGACATGACCCCTTGAATACTACCGAACATACTTTGAAGGGCCACACAGGCCATAGCTGACCAGAACGCTATCTTTTTAGTTGATAGCGCAACACCTATTTTATATGTGAAATAAGCGGTTAAAGCGATTAATAGCGCTCCTATGGCACGTATTGCGATGAAACTTTTGCCGAAAATTGAAATAACCGTAGCAAAAAACAAAAAAACAAAAGGTGGTTTTACATCCCATAATTCTGTGTAGGGCAAGTTGCCATCTACCCATGATTGGGCAACAAGTATGAACGTGCTTTCATCACGATCAATATAATCTCGAAAGAAAAAAGGGAATCTGATAAAAAAAGACAGCACCAAAAGTACCATGAAAACAAATTTATTGTTAAGATTTTGATATTTAACGGTCAAAAAGTCCATTATTCCCTTTAGCATTGACACTTTGATGTTGAACACGTTAAACTTTTTTAAAATGATAATTACGTATGTGGTTTTTTCGAATCAGGTATAGATCGTACCACAATCGGAAAAAGTAAGATAGTTTAACTTTTGAATCACCTTGATCTATCCATCTTTTAGCAGGAACCTCTTCCATTTTGAGCAAGGCCTCCTCTTTTCCATGGGCACATAGCATTCGACTGAAGATTTCAACATCGAACAACCATTTTGAAATAAAAATATCATTGAACAACACCTCCACCAAATGGTGTTTGAAGATTTTACACCCGCATTGGGTGTCGTATACTTTTATTTCCAAGATATTTGAAATAAAAGTCGCTATGATTCTTCCGGATAAAAAACGGAAAAATTTCCGTTCGATCGTCGAACCTATCTTAAGTATTCTAGAGGCAAAAATAAAATCTTTGCCGTCATCAAGACCATTGGGCAATGAAGAGCATTCTTCTAAAGAAATAGCCAGGTCAGCGTCTAAATAGGCATAATTTCTGGCCTTGTTGTCATTATAGCACTTTAACATTCCGTTACGTATTGAGGCTGCCTTGCCCTGATTTACCTTATTTACAAGTACCTGGGTCTGTCGGGGGTTTTTTGCGTTTAAGCACGAAAGCTTTTTGTTGGTGCCATCTGTAGAAGCATCGTCAACAAAGCAAATAAAAACAGTTGGGCGCATTTCTAAAAAGGACTGAAATTCAGGTACAAGAAGCCTTTTATATTCATTATAACACGGGATGATTATTGCCAGTTCAAATTTTTGCATTGAGAAAATCAGTGAATGCCTTATAGTCTGTTCAAACGACACAATATATTTGGTTTGTGATGAATTCGTTATCTTGGCAAGATATAAAAAACTGCTGCTTATTAAACCAACACTTCTGTAATTTT